>CASEDN010000066.1 GCA_949286645.1 uncultured bacterium | reverse complement strand
TAAGACGAGCTAATAACTTAACAAGTGATACTCTTAGTATAGGACAAGTTTTAATTATTCCTGGTGTTGGTAATGGTAACGAGGGTAATGATAATACGACAGGACCTTCTACTACTTATACAGTACAGTCTGGAGATAGTTTATGGAGTATTGCTAACCGTTTTGGAGTTACTGTTCAACAATTAAGAGATGCTAATAATCTAACAAGTGATGTTTTGAGTGTAGGACAAGTTTTAACTATTCCTGGTGTTAGTGGAGATGAAGATACTGGTGATAATAATGGAGCAGTATTCTATTACACAGTAGAACGAGGAGATAGTCTTTGGAGTATAGCAAGGCGTTTTGGTGTTACGGTACAAGAAATAAGAGATGCTAATGATTTAGTTAGTGATACTTTAAGTGTAGGACAATCTTTAATAATACCGGGTCTTAGTGCAGGTGATGATTTAGAAGATGATAATAATAATGAAACTAATCCTTCCACTTATACAGTACAGTCTGGAGATAGTCTATGGAGTATTGCTAATAAATTCGGTATTACTGTCAATGACTTAAAGAATGCTAATGGATTAACATCTAATCTTCTTTCTATAGGGCAAGTACTAATTATTCCTAATTCTAGTACTAATAATTCAACTAATCCTAGTTATACAACATATACAGTACAAAGAGGAGATAGTCTTTGGAGTATAGCTAATAACTTTGGTGTTACTGTTAATGCTATTAAGACGTTAAACAATTTGACATCTAATTTACTTTCTGTTGGTCAAGTATTACAAATACCTAATAATTGATGTAAAAATCAGTAAAAACCATTGATTTAGAAAGGCTTTCATGCTATCCTTAATATGTAAGCAAGATAAATGCTTAATTATATAGGAGGTTTTATAAATGAAAAAAGTAGAATTAGTAGAAGCTGTTGCAGAAAAAGCTGGTTTAACTAAAGCTGATGCAACTCGTGCTATTGATGCATTTTGCGAAACTGTAACTGAAACATTAGCTAAAGGAGATAAAATTCCACTAGTTGGATTTGGTACATTTAGTGTTTCAAAAAGAGCTGCTCGTGAAGGTCGTAATCCTAGAACTGGTGCAACTGTTCAAATCGCAGCAAGAAACGCTGTTTCATTTAAAGCAGGATCTGCTCTTAAAGATGCAGTAAACTAAAATAAGCCAGTAATGGCTTTTTTTCTTTATGTTGATCTATTTAATTATAATTAATACTCTTACTTTTATTTTTTATGGAGTAGATAAATTTCTTGCTTTTAAACATTACTACAGAATCAGTGAAAGACTTTTATATTTATTTAGTATACTTGGAGGATCTTTGGGAGCACTTTTTGGAATGTTTGGTTTTAGACATAAGACCTTAAAATTAAGATTTTATCTTGTTAATATTATATCTTTAATATTATGGATTATAATATTATGGAATAATTCTATGCAATAGATGAATAGGAGTAGTAGCAATTACTTTAAAAAAACTTAATAAAATGATAAAATATATATGGTGATATAAATAATGTTAGAAACTGCTTTAAAAGTCTTAAATATAATAGAAGATAATTCTTATGAAGCATATATTGTAGGAGGATTTGTTCGTGACTATGTAATGGGTATTAAATCTAATGATGTTGATATTACTACTAATGCTAGGCCTAAAGATTTAATTAAAATATTTCCTAATGCTAATATAGATAATGAAATGTATGGTAGTGTTACAGTCTATTTAAATAATATTAGATTTGAAATAACTACTTATAGAGATGATGGTAATTATTTAGATAATAGACATCCTGATACTATTAATTATGTTAATGATTTAAAGACTGATTTAAAAAGAAGAGATTTTACTATAAATACTATTTGTATGGATAAATCTCTTAATATTGTTGATTTACTTAGGTGTAGAAGTGATATAGATAAGAAAATAATTAAGACTGTTATTAATCCATTAATATCTTTTAAAATAGATTGTCTTAGAATATTAAGAGCGATTAGGTTTGCAACTACACTTGATTTTGAACTTGATAAAGAAGTAAAAGAAGCGATTATACAGTCTAAATATTTACTTAAGGATTTATCTATTAATAGAAAAAAAGAAGAGTTAGATAAGATATTTAGTAGTCCTAATATAGAAAAGGGAATTATGTTAATAAAAGAGTTAGGATTAATAGATGTATTATTTTTAGAAAATATTAATAAAGTAATACCATGTAGTCAAGTAATTGGTATATGGACTATGTTAGAAGTAGATGATATTTATCCTTTTACTAGAAATGAGTTAAATTTAATTAAAGATATAAGAAATGCTATTAAAAATAATCCTTTAGCATATACTACTCTTTATTACTATGATTTATATCCATGTACAGTAGCAGGAGAGATTATAGGTATTCCTAAAAAAGAGATTATGGATAATTATAATTCTATGCCTATTCATAAGAGAGGTGATATAGTAGTTGATAGTTATGATTTAATTGATTACTTAAATATAGAAGATGGTCCTATTATGAGTAAATTATGGAAGGAGTTAGAACTTAATATATTAAATTTAGAAGTCAGTAATAATAAAGAAGACCTTTTAAATCTTGCTAAAAAGATATATACTAGTATTAATTTAGTTAAGGAGGAGTGTAATGAAACAGAAACAACTGGTTAGTTTATTAGAAAATAAAAGTATAGTAGTACCTCTTCTTTTTTTTAAAGAGTATAAGAAATTAAATATAAGTTTAGAAGAGTTTATGTTTTTAATGTATTTAAAAGATAAGGGGAATACTTTTACCTTTGATCCTAAGGAAATGAGTGAAGAGTTAGGTCTTAGTGTTAAAGATATATTAGTGTTAATTTCTTCTCTTACTGATAAGAAATTACTTATGATAGATACATATAAAAACGATAAAGGAATAGGGGAGGAGAAGGTAGATATATCTTTATTCTATGAAAAAATAGCTTCTATTATTAGTGATGAGGTTATTAAAGATAATGAAGATGTGCTTGATACTAGTATCTTTTCTACTATTGAAAAAGAGTTTGGTAGGACTCTTAATTCTAGTGAGATAGAGTTTATTAAAGCTTGGGCTAGTACATTTGATAATGGTGTTATTATTGAGGCTGTTAAGGAAGCAGTACTTAATGGGGTATCTAGTATTAGATATATAGATAAGATTTTATATGAATGGGATAAGAAGGGAATAAAGACTAGTGAAGATGTTAAGCATTTTCTTAATAGTAAAAATAAAGAGAATAAAGAACCTGTAGAGGTTTTTGATTATGATTGGTTTGATGATGAAGATGAGTAAAGTAGAGATTATAGAAGACTATTTAGATGAATTATTTGAAGAACCTAAATGTGAACTTAATTATAATAATGACTATGAACTATTAATTGCTATTGTCCTTAGTGCTCAAACTACTGATAAAAGAGTTAATAGTGTTACACCTATATTATTTAATAAGTATAATAGTTTAGAGAAGTTAATGAATGCAGATATTAAAGATATAGAAGATATTTTAAGACCTCTTGGCTCTTTTAGAAAAAAGGCTCTTTATGTTAAAGAGATTGCAAGAATATTATTCTTAGATTATGATGGTAAAGTTCCTATTAAAAGGAAAGAATTAGAAGCAATGCCTGGTGTTGGAAGAAAGACTGTTAATGTGTTTTTAGGTGAATTTTATAATATTCCTGCTATTGCTGTTGATACTCATGTAGAAAGAGTTTCTAAGAGGCTAGGACTTGCTAAAGATAGTGATGATGTAAGATGTGTAGAAGAGAAGTTAAAAAGAAAGTTTAAAAGAGAGGATTGGGCTAAAAGACATTTACAACTTGTTTTATTTGGTAGATATCATTGTAAGGCAGTATCTCCAAATTGTGATG
>CASEDN010000065.1 GCA_949286645.1 uncultured bacterium | reverse complement strand
ATTAAAGGAGCAGAAGAGAATAATTTAAAAAATATTGATGTTAAAATTCCTCTTGGAACATTTACTTGTGTTACAGGTGTAAGTGGTAGTGGTAAGAGTAGTTTAATTAATGAGATACTTGTTAAAGCAGCATCTAATACTTTATATAAGTCTAAAGTTAAACCTGGGAAACATGATAAAATTGTTGGTATTGATAATATAGATAAACTTGTAGATATATCACAATCACCTATTGGAAGAACTCCAAGAAGTAATCCTGCTACTTATACAGGGGTATTTGATGATATTAGAGAGCTTTTTACTAATACTAAAGAAGCGAAGATGTATGGCTTTGAGAAAAATAGATTTTCCTTCAATGTAAAAGGTGGTAGATGTGAAGCGTGTCATGGTGATGGTGTTAAGAAAATAGAGATGCATTTCTTACCTGATGTTTATGTTCCTTGTGAAGTTTGTCATGGTACAAGGTATAATAGAGAGACTTTAAACATTTACTATAAAGAGAAGAACATTGCTGATGTTTTAGATATGAGAGTTAGTGAAGCATTAGAGTTCTTTAGTAATGTTCCTAAGATTAAGAATAAACTTCAAGTACTTGAAGATGTAGGACTTGGTTATATTAAATTAGGTCAAAGTGCCCCAACACTTTCTGGAGGGGAAGCTGAACGTGTTAAACTTGCCAAAGAGTTACAGAAGAAAGCGACTGGTAAGACCTTATTTGTTCTAGATGAACCAACTACAGGACTACATTCTGCAGATATTAAGAAGCTACTTGCAATTTTACAGAAAATAGTCGATAATAAAGATACAGTGCTTGTTATAGAGCATAACTTAGATGTTATAAAATGTGCTGATTACATCATTGATTTAGGTCCTGAAGGTGGAGATGGTGGTGGTAGTATAGTTACTACTGGTACTCCAGAAGAAGTAAGTAAAGTTAAAGAATCTTATACAGGACAGTTCTTAAAGAAGATGTTATAAATTATAGGAGGAGACTATGAGAATAATTGTAAAGACAAAAGAAAAAATCAGATTAAATAGATTTTTAGAATGGCTTTTGTATTTTGCTAGTTATTCATTAGTCTTCTTTTTAGTTTCCTTTGGTTTTGAAACATTTTATATAGATCCATCACATCCTGTACTTTTTTCTATACTTGCATCATTTATAATTTATATTTTAAATCAAACAGTTAAGCCTTTGTTAGTTAGATTAACAATACCAGTAACAGGTTTGACTTTGGGCCTTTTTTATCCATTTATAAACTTATTTATTTTAAAACTTGCAGATTGGATTTTAGGTAAATATTTTAATCTTTTAGATTTTTGGGTGGCTCTTGCTATATCAATATTAATTTCAGTAGCGAATGTTTTAATAGAAGAATTTGTTATTAAACCTATTATAAGAAAGGTTAAATATCATGGATAGAGTGTTTTTAGATTTAGGATTTATAAAAATATATTATTATTCTATCTTTATTCTTTTAGGGGTAATAGTAGGTGGAGTTTGTGT
>CASEDN010000064.1 GCA_949286645.1 uncultured bacterium | reverse complement strand
GAAGGAAGTTATATAAAAGAGTGGTTAAATGATACTTCTGTAGATGGATTTCTATATAATTTAAGAGAGCCTGAAAACTTTATAAAGATGGATAGTGAATGGAATGCAACCATGATGACTACAACAGATAAACCACCTAAAACAACAATGGTAACATCTCCGGTAGGTCTTCTAAATCTATATGAATTTACGATGAGTTATAGAGGTACTACATCTGAAAATGGTTATTTAGCTACTGGACAGAGTTATTATCTTCTAAATGCGCCAGAGTCAACTTCTATATTTATTACTGGGACAGCCCAAGGTTCTTCTTATGGCGTTATATCTGCAAGTATAAGTAGTACAACTTTTGGAATAAAGCCTGCAATAAATTTAAAGTCTAATGTAGAAATAGTAGATGGAAGTGGAACAGAAAGTGATCCATATCGCTTAAAAGGAGATAATGATACTGATTTATCAGGAACACCACTTAACACAAGATATAGTGGGGAATATATAAGTTTTGGGACAGGAGAAAACAATCTATATCGTATAGTAAGCCATGAAAATGGAAGTGGTACCAAAATAACAAGTGCTGAACCGTTAAAAAAAGATAATGCTTTCATAACTACCTCATTTGATTCTGATAATATTTTTTCATCTACTAATACAATAATAGGAGAATTTCTAAATAATGATTATTTAAATTCAAGTAATGGTTATTTAACAAGTGATCAAGTTAATATGATTGAAGATAATACTACTTGGTATTTAGGCTATATTAACTGGAGATCTAGTTATAAATTAGCCAAATATGCTACTGCTACTGGTGATACTTTAACTAGCGATACAACTAAAGCTAAAATAGGACTATTAAGAGCTGGTGAGTTAATGGCAGGGCAAATAGATAAATCTGCAAATAATATAGCTTATTTTATTTTAACTCCATATTACTACAATCCTACTGAAAGAAGAGTACAATTTATTAGGACATCATCTTATTTAGGGAATTCAATTAATGACTATTATGGTATTAAACCTGCTCTAAACTTAAAATCAAATATAGTAATAGCAGGAGGAAAAGGTACAAAACAAGAACCATTTAGTATTGAATTAAAATAGTATATAATTTATATAAAAAAACGTCTTCATGACGTTTTAATATGCAAGTATTGATAAAAGTATTAGGGCTGTATTATGTATAGCATGCATTATGATAGATGGATAAATGCTTTTAGTCTCATAATAAGTTAAAGCAAAGAAGAATCCTAAACTTCCATAAGGTATAATATATAAATATTCTAAAATATTATTACTACCAACTACATGTAGAAATCCAAAAATAAGTCCAGAAGCTGTTGCATATACCCATTTATTTTTAAATATTTTAGCTGTTCCTTTTCTAAATGTTAACTCTTCTACTATAGGTGCAAGTATTCCTGCTGTAAATAGCATTAAATAAGGAGTAGAACTAACTAAAGATTGTACAGCTTGTTCATTACTAGAAGTGTTAAGATTAGTAATCATGCCTATTATTATATTAGATATACACATAATCATTAAACCTATAAACCAATACTTAAAGGCTATATCCATATTGGTTTTGATAGATTTTTTAAAAATTTTAAATTCTTTTTTTAAGTCGTTAAAATATAAAATAATTAATATTATTATTAATATTATATCTACAAAGGTATTTACAATAGCAAGTTCTTGTTCTGTATAATTATTAATGTTAATATTAAATATAATAACGGGAATTATTTGTAAATAACTACTAAAATAAAATATTAAGAAAGTTACTAAACCTTTACATATTTCTAGCATTCTTTCTTTTTTTAAAATATCTTTCATTTATCATCACCTACCTATTATAATAACATTAAATAACTATTTTGACAAAACTATTTTTATATAGTATAATTAATGCCAGGAAAGGAGTGAAGTTTAAAAAACTTCGCTCTTTAGTTTGTGAGGAGGTATTATGGAAGAGAAAGTAAAAGCTTTAGTAGATGGAAGCATTAAAGATTTAGGTCTATTTGTTAGTGGTGTTTATTATTCTAGTGAAGAAGGTGTTAAAACATTAAATATTGAACTAGATAGTGAAGAGATAATCGATGTTAATAAAATAACAGAGGCAACTAAGATTATTAATCCTATTATGGATGATAATAATTTATGTAATGATATAGATGTATTAGATATACATTCTAAAGAGAAAGGAGATATGTAAAATGAATGGAAAAGAATTTCTTAAAGCAGTTGACTTAGTAGTTAAAGAAAAACATATAGATAAAGAAATTATCTTTGAAGCGATGAGAAATGCTTTAACTAGTGCTTATAAGAAGAATGCTAAAAGTAAAAATAATAATGTAAAAGTCTTAATTAATGAAGATACTGGGGATATTAAAGTATTCTCATACTTAACAGTTGTACCTGATGATAAGATGACTAAAGAGGAGTATGAAGATGCTTTATTTGAACGTTATGCAGAAGATGATGATTTAGATACTGAGATAAGTGAAAAAGAGTTTAAAGAAGAAGAGAAAACTAAGGAAAAAGATGAAGAAGAAAAGGAGAAGATTAGTTTCTTTAATCCTGGTACAGAAATTAAACTTAGTGACGCTAGAAAATTAGATAAAACTGTTAATATTGGTGATACTATTGATACTGAGGTTACTCCTAAAGACTTTGGTAGAGTTGCAGCAAGTACTGCTAAACAGGTAGTTATTCAAAAAATTAGAGAAGCAGAACGCTCTAGTATTACTGATGAATTTGGAGATAAACAAGATGAGTTATTAGTTGGGACAGTAGCACTTGAGGATACTGATAATTACTTTATAGATTTAGGACGTACTAATGGTATTTTACCTAAGAAAGATATAATTCCAGGCGAAAAAATAAAGATGGGTAGTCAAATAAAAGTATATGTTACAAAGGTAGATAATAATGGTAGAAGTTTACTAGTTCTTTTAAGTAGAAGACATTATGGCTTTGTTAAAAGATTATTTGAAAGTGAAATACCAGAACTTGCAGATGGAACAGTACTTTTATATAGTGTGGCAAGAGAAGCTGGACTTAGAAGTAAAGTAGCAGTATATTCAGAAAATCCTAAAGTAGATCCAATTGGAGCGTGTATAGGAGAACGTGGTAGTCGTATTGCTAATATAATTACAGAATTAAATGGAGAGAAAATAGATATTGTTAGATATGATAATGATCCTGCAGTATTTATAGAAAATGCTTTAAGTCCTGCTAAGGATTTAACAGTTTTAATTACAGATGTAAAGAAAAAAGAAGCTTTGGTAATAGCAGATGGAGATAACTTCTCACTTGCTATTGGTAAAAAAGGACTTAATGCTAAACTTGCTACTAGACTTACTAAATATAAGATAGATATTAAAACAACAGAACAAGCTAAGGAAATGGGTATTAGTATAAAATCAGAATAGGAGGTTACTATGAAAATAAGAAAAATTCCTCTTAGAAGTTGTGTAGTAACAGGAGAAAAACTAGATAAACGTGAACTACTTAGAATAGTTAGAAGTAAAGAAGGAGAAGTTAAAGTTGATTTAACAGGAAAAATGAACGGTAGAGGTGCATATATTAAAAGAGATGTAAAAGTTTTAGAAGAGGCCATTAAGAAAAAAAGTTTGGAAAGAAAATTAGAATGTTCCATTAGTGATGAGGTATATGATGAAATAAGAAAAATATTAGAGTGAGGTGATTTTATGACAATAAAAGAATATGCAGAAGACATAAATAGAGGTGTAGAAGATGTAATTAAAAAAATGGAAAGTCTTGCTATGGATACAACTGATATGAATAGAGTTCTTAGTGATGATGAGATTATACTTTTAGATAATTCTTTTCAGGATGAAGAAGATTATGTAGAAGATACTCCATTAGAAGAGATGATTAATGACTTTTCTTTAGATGAGAAAGCAGAACAAATAGCTTATGAAACAAATCTTACTAAAGATGAAGAGATTAAAACAAACAGGGTAAAAAAGACTAAAAAAACAGAAAAGGATAAGAATAACTTTAAACAAGAAAGAAAAAAAATATATAAGCATAAAGAAAAGTTACAAAGTAATGAACAAGTAGTAGATGAAAATGTTTTACTGTATAAAGAAGGTATGACAGTATCAGAAGTTGCTAATATTATAGGTGTTCCTATTAGTGAAATAATTATGAAACTGATGGGGTTAGGAATAATGGCAACTGCTAATAATTCTCTTAGTTTTGAAGATGTAGAAGTGTTGGCCTTAGATTATAATAAATTAGTAAAAAAAGAAGAAACTGCAGATATTTCTAACTTTGAAAATTATGAAATAGAAGACAAAGAAGAAGATTTGGTAGAACGTCCTCCTGTTGTAACTATTATGGGACATGTTGACCATGGCAAAACAACATTACTTGATTATATTAGAAAAAGTAATGTTGCAAGTGGTGAAGCGGGTGGTATTACTCAAGAAATAGGGGCTTATCAAGTAGAATGTAATGGTAAGAAAATAACATTTATTGATACTCCAGGACATGCTGCTTTTACTGAAATGAGAGCACGTGGTGCTAGTGTTACTGATATAGTTATAATAATAGTAGCGGCAGATGATGGTATAATGCCTCAAACTAAAGAAGCAATTGACCATGCTAAAGCAGCTGGTGTTCCTATTATTGTATGTATAAATAAAATAGATAAACCTGATGCTAATATAGATAGAGTTATGACAGGTCTTGTAGAAGCAGGTCTTACTCCAGAAGAATGGGGTGGAGATACAATTGTAACTAAGATATCTGCTAAAACAGGTGAAGGGGTAGATACTTTGCTTGAAAATATATTACTGATTGCAGAAATGAGTGAATTAAAAGCTAATCCAAATCGTTATGCAACAGGAGCAGTACTTGAAAGCAAAATGGATAAACATGTAGGAGCTGTTGCCACTCTTCTTATTGGAAATGGTACTTTAAGATTAGGAGATCCTATAGTTGTAGGAACAGCTTTTGGAAAGGTTAGAACTCTAAAAGATGATTTAGGTAGAAATATCGTGGAAGCTCCTCCTGCTATGCCGGTTGAAATTACAGGATTATCTAGTGTTCCAAGCGCTGGAGATAAATTTATGGCTTTTGAGACGGAGAAACAGGCTAAACAAATTGCTAGTGATAGGTCCTTAAGAGAAAAAGAATCAGATACTAATAGAACTGGTATGAGTTTAGAAGAATTATTTGGTAGAATAAACGAAGGTCTTAAAGAGATAAATGTTATCTTGAAAACTGATACAAATGGTAGTTTAGAAGCAGTTAGGTCATCATTAGAAAAAATAGAAGTAGAAGGGGTTAAAATAAATATTATTAGAGGAGCCGTTGGTGGTATTACAGAAAGTGATATCGTTCTAGCATCAGCTTCTAATGCTTTAATAATAGGTTTTAATGTTAGAGGAAGTAATAAAGTAGTTGATATGGCTAAACAATATAATATAGAAATAAGACTTTATGATATTATTTATAAAGTAGTGGAAGAGATGGAAAAGGCTATGAAAGGTATGTTAGAGCCTATCTATGAAGAAAAAGTCACTGGTACAGCTGAGATTCGTCAACTATTTAAATTCTCTAAAGTTGGTATGATAGCAGGCTGTCATGTAACTTCTGGAATAATTAAAAATAATAATAAAGCTAGAGTAGTAAGGGATGGTATTGTTATATATAATGGTTCTATAAAGTCACTTCAACACGAGAAAGATCAAGTTAAAGAAATGTCTAAAGATCATGATTGTGGACTTACTTTAGATAATTTCCAAGATTATAAAGAAGGAGATATTATCGAAGTATATGAACTTGTAGAAGTAGAAAGATAATTAAAAAGTAGGTCTTGACCCTACTTTTTAGTTTTATTTAATATTTTAGAAATAATTAAATTAAAATCTTTTGTTTTTTTTCGTTAATGTAGTTATTTCTAGACATTTTTAAACACTCTTTAGTTAGAATAATAATATCATCTTCATTTATATTAAAAATATTAGCAACTTCTTCAGTAGTAAAAAATCTATTATTAAAGTAACCTAATCTAAAAGCAAGTATTAGCTTTTCTTCATCACTGCATTCTTTAACAAAATCTCTAAATATTGAATTATTTAAAGCTATTAAAGCGTTTAATATATTATCTCTTTTTTTATGCATATTTATGTATTCTAAATCATTTTCTGTTATTTTTATACTATTTTTTTCTTTAAAATTATCTCTAGCAATAAATTCATAAGTAAAATTAGTCCATAGAATGAGATCGGAATCGTTACCTAAAATCATATTTTTAACTACTTTTGCAGTAGAAGTTTTTTTAACAAATTCAAACATTTCTGGTTGTAGGTTTAAGTTCTTACATATTACATCATCGGATTGATATACAAGATCATTGTTTTTTACTAAACAAAATTCTTGTAAAAAGATGATTTCATTTTTAGTATATTTAATAGTAAGATCGTTGATAGTATCATCTATAACGAATTCTGGAAACAATCTTAAAGCTTCTCTTTTTAATGTTTCGTTACTTTTTAATTGCTTAAAAAGTGTAAATTTTAAAGTATTATAACTGTTAGCATTAAGAATTCCTAATTTGTTAGCCATTTCTGTACTGCTTAAAGGATTGTTTTTATGTTGTTCTAATAAATTAATCATTGCTATATTATTTTTTGTAAGTTTTTCTTTTTTTCTATTGTGTTTAATTTTTACGTTTGGATATTTGTCTTTTATTTTCTTTTCTAGTTCTTTATTGCTCTCAATTTTCTTTAGCACTTGATGTTTTTTATTATTAAAAGCAAATTCATTTTTATAACCACCTATACTTGATAATTTTTTGCTGTCTAATCCTTGATGTTCATTCAATAAGTTAATTAGTTTAATATCTTCAGTACTTAAAGACACAGGTTTGTTTTTGAGATTAATATTTTTATAAAATAGTTTAGCTTCTTCTATTAATACATTATTCTTTTCTAATCTAGCATATAATTTATTAATGCCCATTCTATAAGCTTTAATACTTTTAAACCTACCAATTATCATTAGTTCATCTTCAGTTAGTATTTCGTTTTCAGTATTTTTTAGAAATATTAATATTCCAATCTCTCTTTTAGTTAAAGAAGGTCGGGTTAAAAATTCTTTTATATTACAGTTAGGGAACATTTTTCTAGTTTTCTCTAAAAGTTTATAATTATTTTTAAGTTTTATATAAAGGTTGTCTCTTTGCTTTACAAAATCAAATATATTTTTAAAACCTTCTTTTTTCGCTTCCTCATCACTAATAAGCATACCATTTGTTTTTATAAGAATGTTTAAAACTTTTATATTATTCTCATTCAATGTTTCTGTTTTCTTATTAATAACATCTTCATTAACTATCTCGTCATCTATTACTAATGAAATTCTTAAAAATCTAGCTTTTTTAATTATTATTTCCTTAGTATTAGGGTATTTAATTAAAAAGTCTTCTAAATTATT
>CASEDN010000063.1 GCA_949286645.1 uncultured bacterium | reverse complement strand
TAGGAATAATTCAAGGTATTGCGGAGTTCTTACCAATTTCAAGTAGTGCTCATTTAATTATTTTTAGGGACCTTTTCGGAATTGGTGCTGATATGTCTAGTAAAGTGGCTTTATGTTTTGATTTAGCTCTACATTTAGGTACTTTACTTGCTATAGCAGTATTTTTCTTTAAAGACTTTTTAAATATGGTTTTAAAAGGGGTTACCAAAGGAGTTAAAGATAAAGATGGAAAATTATTCTGGCAAATAGTAGTTGCCACTATTCCTGCTGCTATTGTAGGAGTTTTATTTGAAGAGACGATAGAGAATGCTATTAGGACTAATTACCTATTAATTGCTACTGCCTTAATAGTTATGGGTGTCATTATTTATTTAGTAGATAAAAAATGTAAAGAAGAGAAAAATACTAAAGAAATATCATTTAAAGATGCTATTATTATTGGTTGTTCTCAAGTTTTTGCCTTAATACCAGGTTTTTCTCGTAGTGGTACAACTATCGCTAGTGCAAGATGTTTAAAAGTAGATAAAGAATCTTCTGCTAAGTTTTCTTTCTATTTATCAGCACCAGTTGTACTTGGAGCATGTGTTCTTCAATTACTTGATGATGGTGCAGTATCTTTGATTATGGAAAATGCAACTATCTTTATTTTAGGAATTGTTGTATCATTTGTTACTGGTTTAATTTGTATTAAATTTTTATTACAATATCTTAAAAAACATGACTTTAAACTATTTATGATTTATCGTATTATTCTGGCAATAATTGTTATTTTAACAGTAATATTTTAAAATTCTTTCAAAGAGGTGATGATTTATGCATAATACTCTTGCTTTATTTATAACTTTCTTATTAGGATTCTTTATAATTATAGGAGTTATAATAGCATTCTTTTTAAAGAAACAAAAGAAGGTCTTAGACTTTATCTTTGCCTTTGCTCTTTCAATTCTAACAATGTTAATATTAGTAGATTTATTAGGACATACTATAGAACATTTAGGTATTAAACATATTTATCTATTTATTTTATTTACTTGTTTAGGACTCTTAATCTTTAAAATAATAGATGACTTTGTTCCTGAACATGAAGATGCTAATATGACAAAAAATGAAGAGAAGAAAAATATTGTTCATATCGGTGTTCTTGCAACAATTGCTTTAATCATTCATAATTTTGTAGAAGGTATGGCTATTTATTTAACTGCTGCTAATGATATTAATTTAGGTATAATGATGGCTTTAGGAGTAGGACTTCATAATATTCCTTTAGGAATAATTATTACAACTACTTTAAATAGTGATAAAAATACAGGTAAGTATCTATTCTGTATAATTTCCTTATTTATATCAAGCTTTTTAGGAGGATTATTACTTTACTTATTAAATATTAATTCTGTAAGTGATATTGTAATTGGATCTTTACTAGCGCTTACTATAGGTATGCTTTTATATATTATAATCTTTGAATTATATCCTAAAGTAAAGAAAACTACTAATAAGAAAATTACTATTATAGGATTAGTTAGTGGTGTCATTATTGCCCTTATAGGTATGTTCATAGGATAGGTGTTATTATGTTAGATACAGTTTGTTGTGTTTTTCTTTTGTTTATTATCTATTCATTTTTTGGTTATATTGTAGAAATAATTAATTGTTCATTTAATTCTAAAAAATTAGTTTTAAATAGAGGTTTCTTTTTAGGACCATATTTACCTATATATGGTATATCGTGTCTTTTAATGGGTTCTTTTATTATTAGATATAAATCTGATTTTCTTACTGTCTTTGTTATGAGTGCCTTTGTTTGTACAACTGTTGAATATATAACCAGTTATGTTTTAGAAAAGATATTTAAAGCTAGATGGTGGGATTATAGTGACAAGAAATTTAACTTAGAAGGAAGAGTATGTTTAGGAAATGCTTTCTTATTTGGTATAGGTGGAGTTTTATTTACTTATGTTCTTAATCCTTTAGTTGTATCTATGTTAGATAAACTACCTACATTAGCTTTAAGAATAATCGCTATCGTCTTAATGGTTATTTTCTTAGTAGATGTTGTTATAACTATTACGACTTTATACCAAGTAAAAGTGTCAACTATTAAATTTAAAAGTCGTGATGTAACTGCTGAACTTACAAAATTAATTAGAGAAGAGATTGCTAAAAAACGTGATATTAAGACTAATTTCTTTGTTAGACACATGTTAAACGCTTTCCCATGGATTAATATTAGTGATTATAATAATCCCCTTAGTAAGTTAAAAAGATATAGTATTAAAAGTAAAAAGAAAAAGTAAAATTCTAGATTAGAAAGAGGAATATTTATGAAGATAAAAGCTGATATAAATAAATATATATTTAGAGGTTATGATATTAGAGGAGTTGTTCCTTCTGATATCGACGTAGACACTGCTTACACTATAGGTATAGGTTTTGGTAGTAAATTAATAGATTTAGGTAAAGATAAATGTGTAGTAGGACACGATAACAGATTATCTTCACCTGACTTACATCAAGCTTTAGTACAAGGTTTAATAGACACAGGAATTAATGTTTTTGATATAGGACTTTGTACTACACCGATGTATTATTTCGCCTGTATTAATTTAAAAATAGATTCTGGTATTATGATAACTGCAAGTCATAATCCTAAGGATGAAAATGGTTTTAAATTTGCTTTCTCTAATTATGATAATGCTAAAGGAAAAGAAATAGTTGATTTCTATGATTACATAAAGAAAGGTAATTTTCATTATGGTGAAGGCTCTATTACTAGAAAAGATGTAAAAGAAGATTATTTAAGTGCCTTAACCGATAATTTATCTTTTGGTAAGAGAAAAGTTAAAGTAGTACTTGATCCTGGTAATGGAACTACATCTATACTATTAAATGATGTTTTTAAAAGAGTAAATGTAGATTATACCATTATTAATGGTGATAGTGATGGTAGTTTTCCTAATCATCATCCAGATCCTTCTATTGAAAGTAATCTAAGTGAGTTAAAAGAAATAGTAATAGAAAAGAACTTTGATGTTGGTCTTGCTTTTGATGGAGATGGAGATAGAGTAGGGGTTATTTCAGGTAGTGGTAAGTTTATACCAATAGATTATTATATGATTATAATTATTAGAGATATTATTAATAAAGTAAGTAATAAGACATTTCTTTATGATGTTAAATGTAGTAAGAGTCTAGAAGATGAAATAAATAAATTAGGGGGAATACCTTATTGTTACAGAACAGGTAACTCTTATACTAAAGCGAAAGTTAAAGAACTTGATTTAGCATTTGGAGGAGAATTATCAGGACATGTTTACTTTAGAGATAAATTTTTAGGTTTTGACAGTGGTATTTATGCAGGACTTAGATTATTAGAAATATTATCTAATACTAATAAGAGTATAGATGAATTACTTGATGGTATTAATAGATATTATTCTACTCCAGAGACTAAATATAAGACTACTGATGAGATTAAGTTTGATGTAGTTAAAAAGATAGAAGACTATTGTAAAGAAAAAGGTTATACTTATAATAATATAGATGGAGTTAGAGTAACTTTTGATGATTCTTGGGCTAGTGTTAGAGCATCTAATACAGGGCCAAATTTGACAGCAAGATTTGAAGCATCAACTGAAGAAAGACTTGAAAGTATTAAAAATGAATTTGAAGAATTAATCTTTAAGTACAATAAATAAACTAAAAACATATCTTATAATAGGAAGGATGACTAAAAATGAAAGTAGTTATAACAGCAGGAGGTACAGGGGGACATATTTTTCCAGCTTTAGCATTAATATCTAAACTTAAAGAAAAAGATAAAGATGTAGAGACTCTTTATATTGGTACTACTGATAGAATGGAAAAAGATATTATACCAAAAGAAGGAATACCTTATGTAGGAATAGAAATGAAAGGATTAAATAGAAAGAATATCTTTAAGAATATAGATGTTATGAAGACATACTTTAGAGCCGTG
>CASEDN010000062.1 GCA_949286645.1 uncultured bacterium | reverse complement strand
TAGTATTATTTATCTCATAATAATTATTTCTATATTTAGATGCATTATCTTTATTAGATAAATTAATTAAATAAGGTATTCTAATCTCTCCTAAATGAGAATGTCCTGATAAAGCTAAATCAACAGGATAATTATCTATAAAATCATCTATATAATCTGGTTTATGAAACATAGCAATTGTATAAATATTAGGATTATAATTAGTAAAAGCTTTTGGATAATTAATTACTTCATTATTAGTATTTATTCCTACTAACATTAATGGAGTATTACCATTATAATAAATAAGTTCATTACTATCATCTAATACAGTAAAACCACAGTCTAACAATATTGATAAAGCCTCATCATTATCACTTTCTCCTAAGACTGCATATTTACCTAGTGTTGTGCTTAATTTCTTTAACTCTTTAACTAATTTCTTCCTATTTCCTGGAGTTAAGTCTTCATTACTTAACAAATCTCCTGTAAATAAAATTAAATCAGGATTCCTTTTTGTAATAGCATTAACTACATCTTTTAGTAAATCATTATTACTATAATGTAAATCTCCAAACTGAATAACTTTAAGACCACTAAATGATTCTGGTAATTTATTATTAACAATAGAAGATTCATTAATCATTAAAGAAGTAGTACCTATTTTAGTGATATAAAGGAATGTAAAAAAGACAAGTAAAAAGATGATAATAATAGATATTACTATTCTCTTAACTACCTTTTTTACTCTTTCCGTTTGTTTTTCTCTATCTATATCTTTTTGTTTATCTTTATTTAATTCAATTCTACTATTCATTACTTATCCCTCTATAATAAGTATATAGGAAAATAGACTTATTTTAAAGTATTATCTTACTTTCTCTATTTCTTCTTTTAAGTTATCATAAGTCATACTGCCAAAAGATGTAAAAGCGATATTACCGTTAGAGTTTATTATATAAGTATTAGGATATGTTGTTACATAGTACTTATCAAATAATTTATTATTAGCATTTAGTGATGTAAAGGTATAATTATTTTCTTTTAGGAAATCTATTATATCATCTTTAGGATTACGAGAGGTATTGGCAATTCCTAATATGATAACATCATCTTTATTTTGATTATAGTCATTATATAGTTTTTCAATATGAGGTAGTTCATCCAAACATGAAAAACAATCTATGGCATAAAAATGTAAAACTATTGTCTTACCTATATAGTCATCTAAAGTATGAGTATTACCCCCCTGATCTTTTAAAGTAAAATTAATTGGAGTTGCTAGTTCTACTTTACCTGTACTTTTTACAGGTTCTTTATCTTTAGTAGGCTCCATAGTAAAACCGGTGTAAGATACGTAACAACCCATAACTATAATGATAACCGCTCCTATCTTAACAATATAGTTTAAGATATTTTGTTTTCTTTTAATAATATTTAAGACTTTAGTAGTAAATAGTCCTAAAATAATAAATGGTAATAAAAAGCCTATAGCATAAACCAATACAAATAAATTTCCTATCAAAGCAGTACTTGCCGTACTAGCCATAATTAAAGTTGATGATAAAGCAGGTCCTACACAAGGAGTCCAAGCGAATGAGAAGAGAAAGCCCATAAGGAAGGCAGTCTTTTTACTCATTTTATTGGGATTAAAATTAATCTTTAATTTCTTTTCTTTAGTTAAAAAATCTACTTTCAATATTCCTAGTTGAAATAGTCCTAAAATTACAATTAATATCCCTCCTATTTCTAGGAATATTTTTCTATTATCTTTAAAGAATAAACCTAGTCCTGTAAAAGATAATCCTAAAATAAAGAAAGACATGGATATTCCTAAGATAAAGAATAAGGTATAAATTAGAACTACTTTCTTTTTATAAGTAACATTACCATTTTCATCTGTCTCTTTAGCATTAGTAGCAAGATAACCCATATATAAAGGTATTAGGGGAATAACACATGGTGAGAAAAACGATATTATTCCTTCTAAAAATATGGCAAAGATTTGTACCAATTCACTCATTAAATCACTCTCCTAGAAAATTTTAACAAAAAAGAGAGTATATTACAACTCTAATTTTCTTTTGTATTTAATATAGCAAGAAAAGCATCAGGAGGTACTTCGACACTACCAATTTGTTTCATCTTCTTTTTACCTTCTTTTTGCTTTTCAAGTAGTTTTTTCTTACGAGTAATATCTCCACCATAACATTTAGCAAGGACATCTTTTCTTAAGGCCTTAATATCAGTTCTTGCAATTACCTTATTACCAATAGAAGCTTGAACTGGAACTTCAAAAAGTTGTCTTGGTATTACTTCTTTTA
>CASEDN010000061.1 GCA_949286645.1 uncultured bacterium | reverse complement strand
TACTTAGAGTTCAAAAACAAATACGTGGTAATAGTACAATAGAACAGAACAGGAGTGATTATCTTGAAAAAAATATTATTTATATTAGGACTTAGCTTCCTTTTCTTTTGTCCTCATATAGTAGATGCTGCCTCAATAAGCATCGCAGGTACTACTTCTACAGGAACAGTCGGAGGCAATATTACTGTTAGAGTTAATATAACTGAAAGTAGTGGTTTAGGAAGTTGGGAATATAGTTTAAATTATGATAGTAGTAAATTACAACTTTTAAGTGGTAATACTCATGTAGTTGGTTATGTTGATGGCGCTGGTCAGACTAGTCAAAGTTATACTTATACATTTAGAGTTAAAGGTACTGGTTCTACCACCATATCAGTTGTAAATACCTCTATCGCTTCATGGGATGAAGTAGTTACTAGTCCAACTGATAGTACAACTATTAATTTAGTGGCAAGAGAAGAAGTAGAATCTAATTATAGTGGTGATAACAACCTTGCTAGTCTAGAAGTTGCAGGTCTTACTTTGAGTCCAGAGTTTAATAAAAATACGACAAGTTACACAGTGGAGGCAGAATCTGATGTTACTAGTGTTACTGTTAATGCTAAGGCAAATGATAGTAAAGCAAAGGTAAGTGGAACAGGCGAAATAGAAGTGCATGAGGGTGCTAATACTATAAATGTTACTGTAACAGCAGAGTCTGGAGCTACTAAGACTTATACGATAGTTGTTAATGTTAAAGAAAAGGATCCTATTAATGTAAAAGTTAATAAAGAAGAGTTAAGTATTGTTAGAAAACCTGATGAGTTAAAAGACTTAGTTAAAGATTATTATGTAGAGACAACTATTAAAATTAATGAAGAAGAAGTCCCTGCTTATAAAATAGAAGCCTTAGACCTTACCTTAGTTGCTCTAAAAGATGAGAAAGGCAATATTAAATTTTATATCTATGATGATGGAAAGTATACTTTATATCAAGAATTAGGTAGTGATTTACTTACTATTCATCTTTTAGAGAATGGAAAATATCCATCTAATTATAAAAAATATACTGTTAAAATAGATGGAGCCCGGTATACAGTTTATAAACTAAATAAAAAGTCTAAATACTATTTAGTTTATGGTGAGAATGTAGAAACAGGTAAAAAAGGACTATATTTATATGACAGTGTAGATAAGACGATACAAAGATATTATAATGAAGAAGTAGATAGTCTAAAAGATGAGTTAAAAATTAATTCTTATATAATAGTTGGTCTTACTTGTCTAATAGTTTTATTATTAATAATTTTCTTACTTGCTTTACATACTAAGAATAGTGATAAAAGAAGAAAAAGAAAAGAAATTAAAAAGAGATTAAAACAAGAGAAAAATGATTTCTTAAAAGATTAGGAGTGTAATTATGGAAGTAAAACATCATAGTAAAAAATTAGGTATCATGATACTTATTGGTTTTCTATTAATTGTTATGGGAATTATTTCTTATGTAATTATAAACTATAATGATGATCAAGCTGAGGTTAGAAAGAGAATGGAAGCTGTTAGAGATTCTTATGAGACATTTAAAACAGATGTAGAGTCTTTTAATAGTATTAGAGATAATATTTATAATAGTGTTATTACTGATAATATGTACTATCAAACACTAAAAGATAATGATGCTAGTTTTAAAGAACTATATAAAAGTTATAGTGATAGTCTAGATAAAATTGATAAAGACTATATGAAAGCAAAAGATAACTGTATTAATGTTTTACATCCAGAAACAGATGTTAATAATAAGTGTGAAGCGATTATTTCAGGATATGAAGAAGTTGTCAATACTTATATAAGTGATATTAATAGTTATAATAGTCTTATTACTTCTTATAATAAATGGTTAAGTGATACTAATAGTAGTGATGCTAAGTTAGAAGAGATAAAGTTAGATAGAGACTATATAGATATAAATGGTGATAGAGAGTATAATGGTAAAAAGGATGTAGAACAAGAAATAAGTGATAAAGAAGAAAATAATACAGGAGTGGTACCTGATGAATAAGAATGACTTAGATAAGACAATTTTAATGCCTAGTATTGCTAATGAAATAAAAAAAGAAAAAAGAAAAGAGAAGAAATTAGTTACAAAAATAATAATTGCTCTATTTATAATAGGAAGTTCTTTTTCTTTATTTCTTTTTTATGGTCCAATAGATGGTTTTCGTAATTTTTGGATAACTTCAGCGATGACCTCTATGTCTCATCAATACTTGGCTACTTGGTTTTATAATGATGATGTTATTAATGAAGTACTATCTAATAATCATATAATTGAAGTTGATGAAAATACTAATCCTGATTTAATTAATTTTAAAGATTATGATTCTAGTGCTAAGATTTATAAAAATGAATATGAAAAACAAATATTAACAAAGGACCCAGGTAATGACTTATATAAAGTTATTGAAGTTAGTGGTAGTGGTTATCAAGGTTATTTAGTAGCGATATATGATCCATCCCGTGTTTCTAGTGCCACAACTGCTTATCTTGGTAAAAGAGGAGAAGCGATTACAACGGTTGCAAAGAGGGAAAATGCTATAGTTGCTATTAATGCTGGAGGTTTTTATGATCCTGATTGGAATAGTAATGGGGCTCTTCCTCATGGAACAGTTATTAAAAATGGTGAGATTGTAAGTGACTATGAAGATGCTAGAATGGGTGGTGGCTTTGTAGGATTTACTAAAGATGATAAATTAGTACTTGGTAAAATGACTAAAGAAGAGGCTCTTGCTATGGGTATTAGGGATGCAATTGAGTTTGGACCTTTCTTAATAGTTAATGGTAAGAGTAGTTTTGTTAAAGGTAATGGTGGTTGGGGTATTGCACCAAGAACTGCTATTGGTCAAAGAGAAGATGGTATAGTCTTATTCTTAGTAATTAATGGACGTCTTGCAACATCTATTGGTGCTGATATGGGGGACTTAACTGAGATAATGGAAAACTATGGTGCTGTTAATGCTGCTAATATGGATGGTGGAAGTTCTAGTGCTTTAGTTATCAATAATGAAATTATTAATACACCAGTTGCAGGTGGTGACAATGGTCTTAGAGATATACCAACATTTTGGATAGTTAAGTAAATTAACTATCCTTTATGCAGGAATGGTGGAATAGGTAGACACACTATCTTGAGGGGGTAGTGATTAATTAATCGTGCGAGTTCAAGTCTCGTTTCCTGCACCAATTTATGATAGAGTAATATGAAGTTTAAAAACTTATAGTGTATAAATTTTTTTAGACTGGGGTGGTTGCAATGACTGAAAAAATGTCAGAAAGATATCAAAAAGCTTTAGTAACAGTAGCGATGGGCTTTAGAACTGAAGAAGATATCAAAAAGAATGGTTTGTATAGGTTTACAAAAAATGATAAAAGTTCTTTGCTAGAATATGTTACTTCGCTTTTTAATGCAAATGGAAATGCACTTGTATTAAAAGTAAAGCAAAGTGGTTATCGTTCAGAACATATGAGTATTTCATCTAAAACGGATTTAGATAATTTTGTTAAACATATTGTAAATATTTACGATAAAGATAATGAAGTTTGGGTAGTTTCAAGTTCATCTATAGAGTGTTGGAGAGGAAGGATTTATCTTTCCAATAATACCTCTAATGATACAATTGAAATGGCTTATAGTTATGATGATCATATATTAGATCACATAGATTCCTCATTAAAAGTACCATATGTATGTTATAAAAAAGAAGGAAATAGTTTTAAAGTTTCAAATACAAATTTAGACAATAATACTCTTCAAACTACAGATGCTATCTTAAAAGATATTTTATATAGATATTCAAGTGAATTCCGTGAAATAAAAGAAGATTTAAATTTTATAGGAATAGATGGTATATCTTTAGATGTAAGAGTAGATAGTGGTTATGATTTTCATGATTTTGATGTTTCATATGAAAATATAAAAAAAGTAATAGATTATTATTTACCACAATTAAATAATGTTAGAAGAATGTAAGTAATTATAAATACTTTATTTTTATAAAACGTGGCTTACTAAATATCGTATGATTTTACCAACTATGGTATATTATAAGTGAATGGCGGTGGTATATCTTCAGATTCCATCTAAGTAAGTTGGATGTGTCTAGCTTGCTTTTTTATTCGAGAGTATTAAAAAACAAAACATTTTAATTTTTATGACAAAAGTATATTATGTTTCTGAAAAAGTGCCCTAATTAAGGGGCTGATGATTTTGACAAATTTATTAAGTAGTGATAATATATACATCTATAAATGGAGGGTGATTATGACTGAAAAGTTATTAAGTTTAATTTATAATTACTCAATTAATGGAAAATTAGTTGATAAAGAATATATTAAGAAGTTTATAGATATAGTAGTAAATTCAGAATCACTTGAAAAATATGTTTTGGATTTACAAATATTATCAGTAAATAAAACAATATATTTTGATTTTAATAATATTAATAAAAGATTAAATGAACGAGATAAATATCATGTTCTATTTAATGAAGAAGAACAAATCTTTTATAAAAATTCATTTGTTTCCCAATTTATTTTACATGAATTAGAACATGCGAATTAATACAGGATAATGGATAGTGAAGAAAGTTTAGAAGCAGAAATTTTAAAATTAGGTAAACATGATTTAGATGATGATGAAATAAATAAACTTCAAGAAAAAGGATATAGTACTGCAGCTTTAATTGTTTATATTTTGGAAAAAAGAAGAATCTATATGGAGTTTTATTTAAAATCTCCAGCAGAAAGATTAGCAGAGATAAAATCACATCAAGAAATGATTATATTACTATCTAATATAAAAGGAATTGTGCCTAATTTGTTTGATTTTGAACAAGCTACGAAAATAGAATCATTATTACAAGGCTTTACTTATGAGGATGGTAAAATAATTTCTCCAACTATTTTCTATTTTAAAAAAATGGGAGAAGAGCAAGCTTTAAAAAACTTTAATTGGTATGATGAAGATTATTTTAAAGCTTTAGAGAAATCTAAAACAAATTATTCTCTAGCAGATAGATTGAAATATGGATTAATGATAGATGAAAGTGAAGCTTGCTAATGTTTAAAAACCTTAAAATTGTCACAAAAATATAATTGTTAAATGTTTTGAATTTAACTTTTGTAGGATTGTATTAAGAGATAGAACCTAGGAAATTTTAGAAGTCCTAGGTCTTTTTCAATTTATAGATATTTTGTTAATTTTTTCCAATTAACTAAAACTACTTTTCACGAATAAATGTTCGTGATAAAATAACAGTGGTGAGTTAAATGGAAAAGGTATATTGCTGTATTGATTTAAAGAGTTTTTATGCATCTGTTGAATGTGTAGAAAGAGGGATTAATCCTTTGAAAACTAATTTAGTAGTTGCTGATAAATCTAGGACAGAAAAAACAATATGTTTGGCGATAAGCCCAGCGTTGAAGCAGTATGGTATAGGAGGAAGAGCGAGACTTTTTGAAGTTTTAAGCAAAGTAAAAGAAATAAATAAGGTAAGAAGAAAAGATAATGGTTATAAAAAGCTTACAGGTAAATCAGTTAATGATGATATCTTAAAGAAAGATAAGACTAAAGAATTAGATTTAATCATCGCTCCTCCTAGAATGGCTCATTATATTGATTATTCTGCTAAGATATATAACATCTATTTAAAGTACATTGCTAAAGAAGATATATTTGTCTATTCTATAGATGAAGTTTTTATGGATATAACTAATTACTTAAAATACTATAAGTTATCTCCTGAAGAATTAATTACAAAAATAATTAAAGATGTATATGATACAACTGGTATTACGGCTGCCTGTGGAATTGGTACTAACTTATTTCTTGCTAAAGTAGCTATGGATGTAGTGGCAAAACATACTACACCCAATGAGTCTGGAGTAAGAATTGCAGAACTTAGTGAAATGTCTTATAGAAAAATGATATGGAATCATTTACCTATTACAGATATTTGGAGAGTAGGTAGTGGTATTTCTAAAAGACTAGAGAAGTATGGTATGTATACAATGGGTGATGTTGCAAGATGTTCTATTAATAATGAAGATTTACTATATAAATTATTTGGTGTTAATGCCGAACTTTTAATAGACCATGCTTGGGGTTATGAACCATGTACAATAGAAACTATAAAAAACTATAAGCCTCTTGCAAAAAGTATAAGTAGTGGTCAAGTTTTACAGTGTCCATATGATTATAATAAAACAAAGTTAATAGTAAGAGAGATGGCTGATTTGCTAGCTTTAGATCTTGTCTCAAAAAAATTAGTAACAGAACAGTTAGTTTTAACTATTGGTTATGATATAGATAATATTACAGAAGATTATAATGGAGAAATTACAATAGACCATTATGGACGTGCTATACCTAAGTCTGCTCATGGAACTATTAACTTAGATTATAAAACGTCTTCATCTAAAATAATTATTGAAGCGATGATTAAATTATATGAGAGAATAATAAATCCTAAACTGTTAGTTAGAAGAGTTAATATGTGTGCCACTAAGTTAGCAAGTGAAGAAGATGAAAAATGTAAAGTAAGATATAGGCAATTAGATTTATTTTCCTCTTTAGAAGAAAAAGATAATAAGTTGGATTATAATAGAGAAGCTTTAAAAGAAGAGAACAATCTTCAAAATGTTATGTTAAAGATAAAAGAGAAGTATGGTAAAAATGCTATTTTGAAAGGTATGGATTTAGAAGATGGAGCGACAACAATGGATAGAAATAGACAGATAGGAGGACATCATGAATAATTATGATGATATTATAAACATGCCTCATCATGTATCTAAAACAAGAAAGCCTAT
>CASEDN010000060.1 GCA_949286645.1 uncultured bacterium | reverse complement strand
AGTATAAAAGAAAAACTAGAAAAAGTAACCTTAACTTTTAAAGTTAAAACAGGAGATAATGATAAAGTCTTTGGAAGTATTAGTGTTAAACAAATAAAAGAAGCTTTAAAAGAAAAAGGTTATGACTTTGATAAAAGTATGATTAAACTAACAAGTTCTCCTTCATCTTTAGGCTTTCATAATATTGAAGTAGAACTATATAAAAATATAACTGCCAAAGTAAAAATACATTTAGTTAAGTAGGTGATGATAATGGCTTTAAAACAAGCCCCACAAAATTTAGAAGCAGAAAAAAGTGTCTTAGGTGCATGTTTCTTATCAAATAATGCTTTATTAATGGCAATTGAAACTTTAGATGAAACAGACTTCTATGATGCTAGAAATTCTAAAATATTTACTGCATTAAAAAAGTTAGTAGAAGAAAAAACTCCAGTAGATTTAACTACTTTAACTACTACTTTAACTAAATTAGACTATTTGAATGATGTAGGAGGAGTTACCTACTTAACAGAAATAACAACCTTTGTTCCAACAGCAAGTAATATAGAATACTATATAAAAGAAGTAGAGAATACATCGCTTCTTAGAAGATTGATAGAAACAGCAGAATCTATTGCATCTACCGGCTATAACAGTGAAGAAAGTATTGGTGACATCTTAGACGATGCCGAACGTAAAATACTAACAATCGCTAAAAATAGAAAAGCTAGTGAGTTTAAATCAATTCAAAAAGTTTTAGAAAAAACAGAAGAAGACTTACAAAAACTAGCAGAAACTAAAGGAGAAATAACAGGTATTCCTACAGGATGGTATGATATTGATAAAGTAACAGCAGGCCTTCATGAAAATGAGCTTATAATCCTTGCCGCTCGTCCTGGTATGGGTAAAACTGCTTTTGCTTTAAACCTTGCAACCTATGTTACAACTCATACTGATAAAACAGTAGCCGTGTTCAACCTTGAAATGGGTGCTGAGCAATTAGCAAGCCGTATTATTTCATCTCTTGGCCAAATAGAAGGTTATAAACTTAGAACAGGTAAGATGTTAAATAATGACTGGAAAAGATTTGACCAAGCATCTAGTCAGTTAAGCAATGCCAAACTTTATATAGATGATACCCCAGGTATAACAATAGGAGAAATCCGCGCTAAATGTCGTCGTTTATCATCATCTTCAGATGGTCTAGACCTAGTAATAATCGACTACCTACAATTAATATCAGGTGGTAAAAACTATGGTGCTAACCGTCAACAAGAAGTAGCAGATATCTCTCGTAGTCTAAAAACTCTAGCTATGGAATTACATATTCCTGTAATCTCTTTAGCTCAATTATCTCGTAGCGTTGAAGGAAGAGAAGATAAAAGACCAATGTTATCAGACTTAAGAGAATCAGGTTCAATAGAGCAAGATGCTGACCTTGTTGGATTCCTTTATCGTGATGATTACTACAACAAAGAAGCTAAAAATGATGCAACTAGTATCAGTGAATTTATCATCGCTAAGCATCGTAGTGGACCACAAGCGACAATCCAACTACTATTCAAGAAAGACACTTCAACATTCTTAAATATGAGTAAAAATGAAATAGAGGAGGAATAAGATGAATATAAAAACTATAATGACTATAGTAATTGCCTTAATGGTAAGTTTAATTATAATGTTTATAGTACCAAAAGAAGAAACATTAACTCCTAAAAATGTTTACAGGGTCTATTTAGCAGGTAAATCAGTAGGATTAATTAGTGATAAAAATTCCCTTGATGAATATATCGACAAAGAACAACAAACCTTAAAAGATAAATATAATGCCGATAAAGTTTATGCACCTGAAGATTTAGAAGTAGTAAAAGATGTAACTTATAATGAAGATATTTCTACAACTAAAGAAATATATAATAAGATTAAAGATATAGAACCATTTACTATTAAAGGATATGAGATCACTATCGAAGGTATTGATACTACTAATGAAGAAGGAGAAAAAGTAGAAGGGAAAGACCAAACTATTTATGTCCTTGATAAAGAAGTCTTTGAAGAAGCAATGGATAAAACAATAAGATCATTTGTAGATAGTGATAGTTATGATAAATATCTTAATAACGACCAAAAAGAAATAGAAAGTGGCGATACAGGTACTGTTATTGAAAATATCTATATAGAAAATAAAGTAACAGTTAAAGAAACAAATATTCCATCAGATAAAACTATTTATGAAAATGTTGATGATTTAAGTAAATATCTATTATTTGGAACCCTTGATGAACAACAAAAGTATACTGTTCAAGCAGGAGACACAATTAGTGATGTCGCTTTCAACAACAAACTATCTAATGAAGAATTTTTAATTGCAAATCCTGAGTTTACTGATGCTAATAACCTTTTATATGAAGGACAAAATGTTACTATAAGTATCATTAAACCACAATTTAGATTAGTAGAAATAGACCATCAAGTACGGGCTCAAGATATACCTTATGAAACAGAAACAAGATATGATAATACAAAGTATTCTAATTATGAAGAAACTATTCAAGAAGGTGTAGTAGGGTCTCAACTAGTAACATCAAAAGTTCAAAAAGTTAATGGTCAAGTAGAAAGTGCTGTTATTGATAATGGTGCAACTAGGGTATTAAAAGAACCAATTAAAAGAATAATAGTAAAAGGAACTAAACAAAGAGGTGGCAGTGGCGGTGTAAACAGTGGCCTTAGTAGTAATAGTAAAGTAGAAGGATACTGGTTATGGCCAACTAGAACTCCATATTATGTAAGTAGTTCTTATGGATATCGTTGGGGAACTCTACATGATGGTATGGATATTGCAGGAGCAGGTTTCGGTTCACCAATTTATGCTTCTAATAATGGTATTGTAGTCGCTTCAAGTTATAAATATGATAATGGTGAATATATTGTTATTAATCATAACAACGGTTACTATACAATGTATGCCCACCTTGCAGAACGTTATGTTAGTGTTGGTCAAGAAGTATCACAAGGCGATACAATAGGTTCTATGGGTAGAACAGGAGCAGCAACAGGAGTTCATCTTCACTTTGGATTATGGAGAGGTTATCCATATAGCCGTGGTTCATCTTCTATGAATCCAATGAGTTTATTCTAATGAAAATAAAAGTACTAGCGAGTGGATCTAAAGGAAACTGTTCATTAATTGAAACAAAATCTACTCGCTTTCTTATTGATATAGGAATTACCTATCAAAGATTAAAAAAAGAATTAGAGAAGATGAATTTAACTACAGATGACATAGATGCCTTATTTTTAACCCATGCTCATAATGACCATACAAGTGGCCTTAAAGTATTATTAAAACGTACAAGTTTTAAGATTTATACTAATAAAGATATTATAAAAGAATTAACAGTAGATATTGATAATGATAGAGTAGAACTTTATAATCCTTTAATACATTTAAATAACACCGAAATAAATGTATTTAAAACAAGCCATGATGCGAAAGGATCTGTTGGGTTCTTAATAAATGAAGATAATAACTCCCTAGTATATATAACAGATACAGGTTATTTAAATCGTAAGTATTTCCCATTACTTGAGAATAAAAATATTTATTATATAGAAAGTAATCATGATGAGAAAATGTTAATGGATGGTCCATATCCCTACTATTTAAAACAAAGAATAATAAGCGATGAAGGCCATTTATCTAATGATACTACTGCTAAGTATCTAAAGAAATTAGTAGGAGATAATACTAAATACATAATACTCGCCCATCTTAGCGAACACAATAACAAAGAAGAAATCGCTTACAATACTTCAAGAGAATCACTAAAAGATAGAAGTGATATAAAAATAGTAGTCGCTAAACAAAGTGAAGCCCTAGAAGAAATAGAGGTGTATAATGAAGTTAATATGTGTAGGTAAGATAAAAGAAAAATATTTAAATGATGCGATAGATGAATATAAAAAGAGACTATCTAAATATACAAAATTAGACATAGTAGAACTACCTGATATTAGTTACAATGAAATAGATAAAGTGAAAAAAGAGGAAGGAAAACTCATTTTAAAGCACCTAAAAGAAACCGATAATGTAATCATTCTTGACATTAATGGACAAGAACTATCATCAGTAGAACTTACTAATAAATTATGTAGATTAGAAGCAGTTAATAGTAATATAACCTTTATAATAGGAGGAAGTTATGGTTTAAGTGATGAAGTAAAAAAAAGAGCCAACTTTAGTTTATCTTTTTCTAAACTAACTTTTCCGCATCAATTATTTAGAGTAATATTATTAGAACAAATATATAGAACTTATAAAATAAGAAATAATGAAAATTATCATAAGTAGGAGATTAAGTATGATTGGAAATGATTGGGATATTTATTTAAAAGAAGAATATAATAAAGATTATTTTAAAAAACTAATAGATTTTGTGAATAAAGAATATAAAGAAAAGACTATTTATCCACCTAAAAATGAGATATTTAATGCCTTAAGACATACTGCCTATAAAGATGTTAAAGTAGTAATACTAGGACAAGATCCATACCATGGAGAATATCAAGCAGAAGGACTATCTTTTTCAGTTAAAAATGGCATTAGAAAACCACCTTCACTACAAAATATTTTTAAAGAATTAAATGATGACTTAGGAATTCCTTTTCCTGAAAAAAGTAGCCTTATTCCCTGGGCAGATCAAGGAGTATTACTTCTAAATGCCGTATTAACAGTAGAAGCAAATATGGCAGCCTCTCATAAAGATAAAGGCTGGGAAATATTTACTGATAAGATAATAGAATTATTAGATAAAAAAGAAGAGCCTATAGCCTTTATCCTTTGGGGAAGCTTTGCAAGAAATAAAAAGAAGTTAATAACTAACAAAAATCATTATATAGTAGAGTCAGCCCATCCTTCGCCACTCTCAGCTTACAATGGATTCTTTGGTAGCAAACCATTCTCTAAAACAAATAACTTTTTAATTTCTAAAGGTTTAAAACCAATAGATTGGAAAATAGATTAACTAGTACTAACAATACTAGTTTTTATTAATACCAAAATTGGTAATAAATGGAAAAATATAAGTATTTCTGACATAAATATTAAAAAAATCTTGATATTATCTTAAAAAAATACTAAACTTAACTAAAGGAGAAGTAATATGAAAGTAGAAGAAGTAAATCAATTAGATAGAATTAAAAATATTTCCATAGAAGAAAGTATTTATATTTTCAAAACATTAGATTTTGATGCTGAAATAGAAGTAGAACATTATCTAGAAGAGTTTATTCCCAACGATGAACTATTAAATCAATTCAATTCTAAAATTAGAAGTGTTGATAAAATTGACCCTCTTAAAGAACAGTTTTCACAAGACGTAGTTGCCTTTCGCTACTATGACAGAATAGAAGTAAATATAGATGGAGAATGTTTTACTACTAAAAGGAGAAATTTTACAAATAAAATATATTTAGGTGAAAGATTAACTAATGAAGAAATACTAGAAAGAAGTTTAACAGATGCTAGACTATTACCTATAGTTGCAGAAATAGAAGATCTTTCATCTATTATTATCTGTGATAATGGGACAATTATAACATCACCAGAAGATAATGCTATAACTTTATCTGAAGTAAAAGAAAATAAAGAACAAAAAATATATAAAAAAAGCATTGGCTCTAAATAAGTCAATGCTTTAATATTTCAAAAGGTTCTCTTTTCTCTATTTTATAAGTTTCTATATCTTGATAATGAGAAAAAGTTTTAATTAAATTAGTAGGAAATTTATGAGAAAGATAAATTATTTCTTCACCATTATCATTATAATATTTTAAAGCAGCTCTTAAGTCATTTTCATTTTCATTTAATTTATCAACTAAAGAATCTAACTTTTTAAAATCTAAGTTGTCTTCATAATCATCTATTAACTTTAAAATTTCATTAGTCATATCCATTAACTCTTGATATAACTCATGATGATTAATTCTTTTTGATTTTAATTTAATAACTTCAGGAATATCTTTTATTTTAGCATCTTCCAAAATAGGAACAATCTTTAAAAGTATTTCTTCTTTTTTTTGTAATAAGATATCTAAATTATTATCTGCTTCCTTCACTTTAATATATAAAAAATTATATTTATTTTTATAAACCAAGACTATAATCACACAAATTAAAATAATTAATACAATAATTCCCCCAACAATAGCATAAATCATTAGTATCACATCCTTAATAGTATTATAGCAAAGAAAAAGAGAAGAGTAAATTATCTTAAAGTAATATCTTCTCTAAACTCTACATAATTAAGGTATACTGTCCAAAGTAAGAAAATACGATTTTCACTATCTTTAACAACAGCATAGTCCCTACCTGCACCTATAATAGTTCCTGTAAATACTCTATCACGCCATTCTAGGGAATCAGAATATGACATATAAAAACTTGCCTCTTTACCTACATTTAATTCTAAAATATTTTCAGCATAATCCATATCACCACTAATTGGAACGGTATTATTATTATGAGTATTATTCATATTAGGGTTATAATCATAATCAAAGTTTTGATAAGGGGGATCAGTACTTTGATTAGGATAAGTATCAAAATTATTATTCATCAAATCATCCTCTCAAAGTAATTATATTAATAAAATTTTAAATTATACTAATTACTACTAGTATTTCCACTAATCTCATAAAATACAGGATCATCTGCACTAGGTTCTGTTCCTTTAACATAATATTCAATTATTTTCTTCTCATCACTATCAACAGCAGGCTTCCCCGTAATTGGATTAACCAAAACTCCTACCACATTTTCAGGTTGACTATACCAAGCATCATCTTTATCTTTCATATAACTTTCCATTGTATTAAGCCAAATATTCTGAGCATATTTATATTCACTAGATTTCAAGTCTCTACTATCATCATAACCACACCAAACAGCAGTTACTATATCTTTATTATAGCCAATATACCAGTTATCAGTATTAGTAGTACCACTTTTTAAAGAATATTTATGAGTCATTCTACTAGCAAGATTAACAGCAGTAGGATAGTTATAATCAATAAAATTAGCATCATATGTAGCAGTCAATAAATTATTTAAAATAAAAGTTAAACTAGAGTTAAGTATAAGATCTTTTTCTTCATCCACTTCATATAAAACATTACCCTCTTTATCTACAACCTTAGTAATAAAGTGTGGTGTTACTTTATATCCTTCATTTGCAAAAGCAGAATATGCCCCGGCCATCTCTAACATACCTATTTCACTAGTACCAAGAGCAAGTGAAGGTACTTCATCAAGTTTAGAAGTAATACCAAGTCTTTTAGCCATATCAACAAGAGTATCTTCTCCTAAAAACATATGAGTTTTAACAGCATAAATATTTTCAGAATAAGCGATAGCAGTGGCCATAGAAATAGGCTTATTTCCATAAGTACCATTATAGTTCTGCGGTGAATAAGTTTGGTCATTATTAAAAGTAAAAGTAGTCTCTTCACTAGTAAAAGTAGTAGAAGCCGTAAATCCATTTTCTAAAGCAGCATAATAAAGAAAAGCTTTCATCGTTGAACCTACTTGCCTTTTAGCATTAACAGCCCTATTAAATTCTGATTTACTATAGTCTTTACCACCCACCAAAGCGATAACTCTCCCATTATTAGGATTAACCATTACACTAGCAGTTTCCAAGTCACTATCAGGCATTGTATTTTTAACAGTCTCTTCTAACTCCTTTTGAGCATCCATATCAAGACTAGTATAAACTTTAAGACCACCAGTTTCTAGAAATGATTCAGGTATTTCTTTAAGACTTTTTAACTCTTCAATAACAGCATCTTGATAATACATAACACTCTCAAGCTCGTCTTCTTCTTCCTCACCAATAAATTTTAATTCTTCATCAAGAGCCTTATTATATTCATCTTCACTAATAACACCATCATCATACATGTTCTTAAGAATCATCTGTTGTCTTTGTGTCGCTTTCTTTAAATTAACAAAAGGAGAATAATTACTAGGAGATTTAGGAATGCCAGTAAGCATAGCAGCCTCTGCCAAAGTTAAATCTTTAGCACTCTTACCAAAATAGTATTTACTAGCAGTCTCTATTCCATATTTACCATGTCCATAATTAATAGTATTTAAATAACCTTCAAGTATCTCATCTTTACTATAATGAGACTCTATCTCTATTGTATACCACATCTCATCCCATTTTCTTTTCCAAGTCTTATCAAAATCTAAAAATAAGTTTTTAGCATACTGTTGCGTAATCGTACTTGCCCCTTGACTAGTAGTACCGCTAGTTATATTAACAGCCATTGCTTTTAATATTCTAAGATAATCAAAACCAATATGTTTATAAAAGTTTTTATCTTCAGTATTTATTGTCGCTTCTATCAAGTATGGAGAAATATCATCAAGACTAATCCATTCCCTAGAACCACTTCCTTGAAAAAAAACTTCATTATCACTATCAAAAAGCATAAAACTATTAGCATTCTTTATCTCAATCTTAGGACTTAATTTAGCATAAGTATAAACACAGATATTACCAACAATAAAAAGTCCTATAAGAATTATAAATATTTTTAAACACTTCTTCAAAACTTTCATAAACAAAATCATCCTTTCTTTATATATCATGTCCAAAAAATTATCATTCAAACAAATAAGTTGTAACTTTAATAGTTTTTTGTTATAATCTTAGCAGAAAAAGGAGAACTCTTATGAAAGACGTATTAATAAAATCAAAAATTAAAAATAAAGACGAAGAATTACCTTTTGAAGGTAAAGGAACTCTAGACAATGAAAAAAACTTAATCCAGTATCAAGATGATAAAGCACTTCTAACTATCTTTCTTGATGATAATATTATGCTAAGAGAAACAGAAGATACTATTTTAAGTTATAAATTTGTGGAAAACGAAAAAACTAATTTTGAAGTATTTCTAAAAGATTTAAAACAAACAGGTTTTGTTCCTATGAAGACATTTAAGATAAATAAAGATAGAGAATCTTTTGAAGTAATATATGAAATTGAAGGTAATGACTTTAAACATGAGTTTAAGGTAGAGTGGAGGATATTGTAATATTTTTAAGATTAGGAGGAACTACTTATGCAAAGTTTAACATTTAATAAAAAAATAATAGAAGATATAAAAGAAGTAATTGTAAGTAACAGGCAAAAAGTTGCTTATGAAGTAAATAATACAATGTTACTAGCATATTGGAATGTTGGAAAAATAATAGTAGAAAACGAACAAAACGGTAATATAAAAGCCGAATATGGGAAACAAGTAATGAAAGAACTATCAAAAGAATTAAGAAAAATATTAGGTTCTGGTTTTTCAGTTAGTAATTTATTTAATAATATGCGTAGATTTTATATAACATATCCAAAATTCCAGACACTGTCTGGAAAATTAAGCTGGTCACACTATTGTGAACTATTAAGCATTGAAAATATAGATGAAAGAAATTTTTATGAAAAGGAATGTATAAACTCTAACTGGAGTGTTAGGGAGCTTAAAAGACAAAAATGATTTATTATAAAAGAGGTGAGAGTTAATGGAAATAAAACCAATGCTATTTAATATAGAGGAATTGATAGAAAAAGCTAATGATGGAGATAAACTATCTTGCTATATAGTCGCTAGAAGTTACGATAGTGCGGAAAATGGACTATCACAAGATTTAACTAAAGCTGTTGAATGGTATAGAAAAGGTGCAGAAATGAATGACCCAAAATGTATTTATGGCCTAGCAGCCTGCTATCAGTTTGGAGATGGGGTAGAACAAAATAAAGATAAAGCCTATCAATTATTTGTTAATGCCTATGATGAATTATTACAAGAAATAGAAGAAGAAAAAGAAAAACCAAAAGTCCAAGCATTTTCTAAGTTTTGTTTAGGAGCCTACTATTATTTTGGTTTTGGAGATGTAGAAAAAGATTACAAAACAGCTTTTCAACTAATCAATGAATGTGCAATACAAGGACATTTAGCAGCCATATATGATTTAGGAGCTAACTTCTATCGTGAAGGTAGAGGCACAGAACAAAATTTAGAATTAGCAGACTATTATTTGGAATTAGCAGCAAGTGTGGAGCTTCCAAGAGCAATAAAAAAATTAGAAGATGTGCAAAACTCTATTGAGAAAGGAGCAAGAAAATGAATTTTTTAAATACTGTGGAAAAAGATATATTAAATAAGTTTAAGGAAAATAATATTCCACTTGATGAAGTAAAACTATTAACAAGTGGAAAAAAAGAGTTAGGAGACTATCAAATAAATGATGCCATGAAGCTTACTAAAATCCTACATAAATCACCAAGAGAGATCGCAGAAGAGCTAGTTAAATGCCTAGAAGAAACAGAATACTTTAAAGATATTAATATTGCAGGAGCAGGTTTTATTAATCTAAGATTTAAAGATGAGTTATTAACAGAATATGTGGAAAAAGTTATTAAGAGTTCTACAAAAGATGTGGAAAAACTTGAAAGTGATAGAATCATCATTGACTACGGTGGTGCGAATATCGCTAAAACTCTTCATGTAGGACATCTAAGAAGTGCAAATATTGGTGAAGCTTTAAAAAGACTTGCAAGACATCTTGGTAAGGAAGTAATCGCTGATGTTCACTTTGGAGACATTGGTCGTCAATCTGGAATGGTAATATATGAGATAAAAGAAAGATATCCTAATCTTAACTATTTTAGTGGAAAAGAAGAAACTACTTGGGATGAATTACCTATAACAGGAAAAGATTTAGAAGAAATTTATCCTACTGCAAGTATAAAAGCTAAAGAAAATGAAGAGATAATGGAAAAGGTTAGAGAAATAACTGCCGAGTTAGAATCAGGTAAAAATAAAGGCTATGTCGCTCTTTGGAATAAAATAAAAGAGCTATCTACAAAAGATATAAAGAGTATTTATAAAGAATTAAATACAGACTTTGATTTGTGGGAAGGAGAAAGTGATGCTTATCCTTATATCAAAGAAACACTAGATACTATGGAAAAATCTGGTTATTTAATAGAAAGTGAAGGAGCGAAAATAGTTGAAGTAATAGAAGATGATGATAAAGCACCTATGCCACCACTTGTAGTTATTAAAAGTAATGGAGCAACTCTTTATGCCACAAGGGAACTTGCAACCATCACATCTCGTATGAAAAGATTTAATCCTAAAGAAATATGGTATATAGTAGATATGCGTCAAGGATTATACTTTGAACAAGTATTTAGAGCATCATATAAAACAGGACTTGTCTCTAAAGATACAGTTTTAGAGTATTATGGCTTTGGAACAATGAACGGAACTGATGGTAAACCATTTAAAACAAGAGATGGTAATGCTGCAACTCTAAAAAGCCTAATTCAAAGTGTCAAAGAAGAAATACTTACTCATATGAATAAAGATATGGATAATAAAGAAGAAATATCTGAAAAAATCGCTATCGCTGCGATTAAATATGCTGACTTTTTACCTAATAGAACAACAGACTATATCTTTGAACCAAGTAAATTTATTGATGTAGAAGGAAAAACAGGACCATACATTTTATATAATACTATTAGAATGAAATCTATATTGAATAAAGCGAATGATATGGGTATAGACTATAGTAACTATTACAATAAACCAACAGATACTGAGAAAGAAATTATCCTTTTATTAATGGAGAAGAATAATATTTTACATAAAGCTTATAATAATAAAGATTTAAGTTCTATAGCAGATTACCTATATAATTTAACAAGTTTATTCAGTAGATTTTATGAGGCAAATCACATCTTAACTGAAAGTGATGAAAAAGTAAGAGAAAGTTGGCTTACCTTAACAAAATTAGTTAAAGAAACTAACGAAGAACTACTAGATATACTTGCCATTGAAGTGCCAGAAAAAATGTAAAAAAATATAAATATATAAAAAAGTATTGCCTTTTATATGAAATCATGCTATAACTTTATCTGATTTAATACACAAATAAAAAATTATTACATATAATGTCTTAGCTATAGGAGGAATTTTTATGAAGTTAGCTAAAATGAAAAAAGAAGATTTAGAATTATTATCGCATAAGGATATAACATATTATATATTAGAAGAAGAAGGAAAAATGAATACTGCTGACCTTTTTAAAAGAGTAGTAACATTACTAGAACTTCCTAATAAAACTTATGAGGAGAAAATAGGTGATTACTATACACTTCTTACAACTGATAAAAGATTCATTCTTCTAGAAGATGGTAACTGGGACTTAAGAAGTCGTCATACATCTGATAAAATTGTTAAAGTAACAGAAGATGAAGACGAAGAAGAAGAGGATGAAGAAATTAAAGAAGATACAATCTTACCAGATGAATCTGAAGAAGATAACTATGACTCTGGTGATGCAGATGAAGATGATGACTATGATGATGCTAATGAAGATTTAAAAGATTTAGTTGTAGTAGATGAAGATGAATTAGAAGAGAGCTAAAAATATTTAGTTCTTTTTCTTTTTTCTGTTATAATAGATACAGTAGAGTATAGGAGTGTTGCAGTTATGAAGTACTTAAAAGAAGTATATAATGATTTTAAAGTAGTACCCTTTAAGAAGTTTATGACCTTTCTTTTCTTTTTATCATGTATCTTAGGATATGTTGTTATGGCATTATTCCCATATTTTGCAAGTCAAATAATAAAATATGCAACAGTTGGGAACACACTAGCATATACTTACACCTTTTATCTTGCCATTGCCTACATTGTTTATGAAATCATTTGGTATTTTAACTACTATATCTATAGTTTTCTTCAAACTTATTATTGTGATACTATAAATAAAAAGTTATTTAATAAAATATGTACTTCCTCAAGAAAAATATCTAAGACTCTAGATAATGGTAAAATGTTAAGTCTAGTAGGAGACGATATACCAAGTTTTTGTTATCTCTTAGATTCTATAACTGTATATATATCTACAATATTTATGATTATCTTAACAGTAATTTTAATATTTAAAGCTCACTTTATCTTTGCCCTTATCACAGTTATTTCCCTAGTAATTTATCTTATTTTTATGATAAAAAACATGGATAAGTTTTCTAAGTATTTAAAAGAACAAAAGAAGCATAATGATACTATTAATTCTACTTATGTAGAAGAGTTAAATGCCTTAAAAGAAATAAAAACACTTCCTATAAAAGATAAACTTTATAAAAAGTTACAAACTAAATTAAATAGATATACTAAAGCTTATTTTAGAAAACGCAAATACTTTGCTAGAAATGAAAATACTAGTACTTTAATACCTCAATATACAAAGTTTATTTTATACCTTGTTTTGTTAATCTTTATGGTTAAATTCAATGCAACTATTGATTTAGTAATTTTAATTATCGGTTATTATGACCAATTAATAGAAAACTTAACAGAACTTGTTTCATCATATCGTGAAATAAAAGAATATCATGTTTCAGTAAAAAGAGTAAATGAAGCCTTAACTTATGAAGATGATTTATCTAATCTCTTTGGTAAATATGAAAATGATGAAATATATGGTTCTATTGTATTAAAAAATGCAAGTTATAAATATAATTCTAAATATATTTTAGATAATATTAATCTAGAAATAAAACCAAATACTTTAAATGTCATTATCGGACCATCAGGAAGTGGTAAAACAACTCTCTTTGACTTACTTCTAAGATTTTATAGAATAAACAGTGGAGAAATATATCTAGATGGTGTTAATATCTATGAATATAGTGATAATATCTATGCTTCTAATATAACTCTAGTTAAACAAAATCCTTTTATCTATAACATGAGTATTAGAGATAATCTTCGTCTTGTTAACAGTAATAAAAAAAGACAGGAAGAAGTAATTAAAGAAGTAGGATTACATGAACATATTATGAGTCTACCTAAAGGATATAGTACAGTCTTAACAGGTAATGCTACTAACCTATCAGGAGGTCAAAAACAACTTTTATCAATCGCTAGAAGTCTTTTAACAGATGCGGAAATACTTCTAATGGATGATATAACTGCATCACTTGATCCTAAAACAACTAATGAAATTATAAATCTATTAGTAAGACTTAAAGAAGATCATACTATTTTAGTCATAACTAATAGAGAAGACCTAATTAATAAAGCTGATAAAATAATTTATTTAAATAAAGGTAAAGCGAAAAGTTATAAGTCCTTAACAGACCTAAAAGAAAAATTAGGCCCTGAAAGTGAGGTGATAATATGAGATTAATGATAGATACCTATAAAAAATATTGGTCTTGTATTAAACCTCATAAAGGTTATTACACCATGATTTTTGTCTCTAAAGTTTTAGCAGTCATTGCAAGTATCCTCTTACCATTTACCGCTTCAGGTATTGTTAAGTATCTAACACTAGGAGACTATCAAAAAGCCTTAAAATGGATATTTTACTTCTTTGCCGCAGCCACTGCTAAAGTAATATTTTACTATTGGAATTATAAAGGTGGAGCTTTAGATTCAAATTACTGTTATACAGGACTTAAGAAGAAAGTCTTTAATAAACTTACAACCTACGATTTAGAGTTTTCCAAACATAAAGATATAGATGAAGTACTACAAGGCTCATCTAGTGATATCTGGAAAGTTGTAGGTATTAATGATAACTTAAGTGATATCATTATAGGTTTTATCAGAATAATAGTAATTGTAATATTAACAGCATTAACCTCACCATTAGTAGGTTTAGTAGTATTCTTATTCTCTAGTCTTTATGTCATATTTATGATGATATTCAATGAGAAAATAGTAAAATATTTAAATAAACAAAGAAAATATCAAGATAAAATCGCTGGTGTATTTCTAGAAGAATTATCATCACTTGAAGAGATTAAAGTATATGACATGCAAGATAAATATTATAATTATTTTAATACTATCAACAAAAAGTTCTGCCATAATTATAGAATGAAAAGAAGATATCATGATATTCAATTTAATTTTTTACAACTAATATTAGATTTAGGAGAAGTAAGTATTTATGCAGTTACCTTATTCTTATTATTTCAGAATGCTTATACTGTTGATAAGATAGTTTTAGTAATAGGATACTTTACTATGATGAACCAAGAATTAAAATATGTCTTACAAACCTGTGTAAAAAATGTTATAGACTGTAGAGTGTCTGTGGAAAGAATTTATTCACTTTTAAATTATCGTCCTAAAAATAGTAAAGTAACAAATACAGTTAATGAAGATGATATTAAAGGAATATTAGAATTTGGTCATGTTTATTCTTCATATCAAGATAAACAAGTCTTAAAAGATGTAACCTTTAAAGTAAAACCTAATGAATTAACCGCTATAGTAGGACGTAGTGGTAGTGGAAAAAGTACTATTTTAAATATTATCCTTAGATTAATAAAACCTGATAGTGGTAATGTCTTAATAGATAAAGAAGATATATATAATTATACTAATGATGTTTATAAGACTAATGTCAGTGTTGTAACACAAAAAAGTATTCTTTTTAATATGAGTATAAGAGATAATCTATCTTTAGTGGATTCTAACTTTAAAAGAATACAAGAAGTGTGCATGAGACTAGGAATACATAATGAAATACTAAGTCTACCTAAAGGTTATAATACAGTAATAGAAGAAAACAGTTCTAATATTTCTACAAGATTAAAACAACTTCTATCTATTGCAAGAAGCATATTAACCAATGCAGAGATACTTTTATTTGATGAAGTAACATCATCATTAGATGCCTCTAACACTAAAAAAGTTGTTAAAGTCTTTAAAGAGTTATCAAAAGACCATACTGTTATCATTATTACCCATAAAAAAGAAGTAATGAATAAAGCAGACCATTTAATTATCGTTGATAAAGGAAAGAAAGTTGCTGATGGTACACCTAAGTCTTTAGAAAATAATAAGTACTATTTAAATTTAAGAGACAGCAGTAGTGTAAGTAATAATAATTTATCAGGAGTATAATATGAAAGATTTACTTAAGAATAAAAACTTGAAATATATATTTATAATGATTATTTTCTTTAGTATTTCCTTCGGATTATGGAATAACTTTAGACTTCTTTGGTTAGAAGAAAATAATCTAGATCCAAGTGAGATAAGTAGAGTGATGAGCCTTGCTACTTTCTTTGGAGCGATATCAATAATATTTATATCTCTAAAAATAAGTATGACTAATATAAAGAAATTAGTAAGCACAACTCTCATAATAAGGATAATATCTTATCTAATTCTTTTTATAGGCTATCAACACTTGCCTACTAGAGTGATAGCAATTCTCTTTATCTTTGATATCGCTAGTTATACCGTAGGATACTTAGCCATATATCCCTTAATTACAAGAGTTATAAAGAATGATAAAATTTACAGTTATCGTAAATTAACGACTTATATTTGCCAAGATCTTGGAGTTTTATTAGGTGGTATACTTTTAGGATTTACAATTGGTAATTATATTTTTGATTATAACAGTTTTCTTTTAATCGCTTTAATTTGCTTAATTATTGCCTTTTTATCTTTAAGTAAGATTAAACTTAATGAAAAAATTCATTATAAAAGTATAAGTGTAAAAGATTATTTAAAAATATTGAAAAAAGATAAAATTGATAGTTTATATTTATTTTATCTTTTTATAGGAAATATCTCTTACAACTGTGCTTTAGGTGTGCAAATGTTAATACTAACTAATATTTTAGATATATCATCAAAAAATGCTACATTTTACTTTCTATTTATGGGAATAATAGCGGATATCTTTGGTATTCTAGCTTTGAAGAAATTAACACCTAAAAATGACTATCTAACCATCTTATTTAAATTTGGTCCAAGAATGTTAGGATATTCTTTAGTTTTTATCTTCCCAACAAAAGAGATGACTTTAATCGCTATAACAATTTCTCTATTCTTAACGACTGCTTATGAAGATAAAACAGATGCCATTTATCTAAATAGAATAGATACAAAATATCAGTTATTATTTTCAAATATTAGAGAGCTTGTAGGTAGTCTGGGGAATGCTATAGGATTATATTTAACAGGTATATTATTTATCTTTGGATCTAAATATATTTTTGGAGTTGCAGCCTTAATAGGTTTTATTCAAATAGTACTTGCTATATACCTTGTATATCTTAGAAAAAATAATGATTTACAATAGTTCTATTTACTATTTATAATATATTTGTAGAGGAGGATGAAGTAATGAATATGAATAAGAAATTAAAATTTGAAGATTTGGAAGAAATAATAAACAAATATACAACAAAGGAAAGTAAAATATCAATTGAAATTAAAGACTTTAATGGGAATATAATTATAGAGCATAATCCAAATATAAAAGTAAATTCTGCTAGTTGTATAAAAGTAGCTATCATGATAGCTGTATTAAAAAAAGTCCAAATTAATGAATTAGAATTAGATAGATTAATAGATTTTAGAAATTTAGATTTAGATGATGAAGATGGAATCTATAATGAAATTGAAAGAAAAGCGACAGTATTAGAATTATTAACTTTTATGATTATTAATAGTGACAATTTAGCAACAGATGTACTAATTGAATTGTTTGGTTTTCAATATTATAATGATTTTTTTAAAAAAAATGGATTATTAAATACAGAACTTAATAGATTTATGGGAATATATGACTCAGGAAAAGAAAATTATACAAGTAATGAAGATATGTATCATTTATATAAACAATTATACCAAGAAAAGATTCTAAATAAAGAATTGTGTGATATTGCAAAAAATATATTACACAAACAAAGATTAAAAGATGCAAGTCAAAGATATATTTATGAAGACATAGAAGTGTATCATAAAACTGGAGGTTTAGATAGTTTAAATTTAAGAAATGACTGTGGATATTTTGTATTGAATTATAAAGCATATTATTTTGGATTTTTCATGGAACAAATGACTTCTAAAGAAGATGCCTCTATATTAATAGGAAATTTGTTTAAACTTATTTATGAGAATATGATGCATTTATCAAAGCAAACAATTCTTGCATGAATTAGTAGTAATAGGAAATGATAACAATAAAAAGTATATGTAGGCAATTATATTACTAATTACAGTATAAAAAAAGATTTATATGAACTACTACAAGGAACTGTAATAGAAGAAAAACCTAAAAGAATAGCAAAAAGTAACTGGGAAACTATAGATTATAACTATAGATATTGATTTAAAAGAAAACAAGATTGTATTTAGAGATAAGCTATGCTATAATTACAAAGAAAAAGAAAGGACTGGTTATAATGATAGAACGTCTTGAAGCTACAGAAAAGAAATATATGGACTTACAAAAAGAACTAATGAGCGAAGAAGTCTTAAAAGATATTAATAAAACAAGAGAATTATCAAAAGAAATGTCTGAACTAGAAGAAGTAGTAACAGTTTATCGTGAATATAAAAAGGTTATTGAAGCTATTCCTGAGACTAAAGAAATGTTAAAAGATGATGAATTAAAAGATATCGCTAAAGAAGAGTTAAAGGACTTAGAAGTAAAGAAAGAAAAGTTGGAACGAGACTTAGAAATACTTTTAATACCAAAAGATCCTAATGATAATAAAAACGTTATTGTGGAAATAAGAGGAGCAGCTGGAGGAGATGAAGCTAATATTTTTGCAGGTGATCTATATAGAATGTATTCTAAATATGCTGACAAAGTAGGATTTAAAACAGAATTAATCAATGCTGAAGAAGGAACAGCAGGAGGCTTTAGTCAAGTAGAATTTATGGTTAAAGGGAACGGTGCTTACTCCAAACTTAAATATGAAAGTGGTTCTCACAGAGTTCAAAGAATACCTGTAACAGAAAGTAATGGAAGAATCCAAACTTCAACTGCAACAGTTCTTGTAATGCCAGAAGCAGAAGATGTTAATATTGAAATAAATCCATCTGACCTTAGAATAGATATCTATAGATCATCTGGTTGTGGAGGACAAGGAGTAAATACAACAGATAGTGCCGTACGTATCACTCACTTACCAACTAATACTGTTGTTACTTGTCAAAATGAAAGAAGTCAAATCCAAAATAAAGAACAAGCGATGAAAGTATTAAAAGCAAGACTTTATGAACAAGAGTTAAGACGCCAAGAAGAAGAGTTAGGAGAATCACGTCGGAATAAAATTGGTACAGGTGATAGAGCCGAAAAAATAAGAACTTATAACTATCCTCAAAATAGAGTAACAGACCATAGAATTGGTTTTACTACTAATAACTTAGATAGAGTTATGAATGGAGATTTAGAAGAGATAATAGATGCTTTAATTATGGAAGATCAAAGAAGAAAATTAGCAGGAGAAGAAGAATGACAGTTGAAGAATTAATTGTCTATGGTAAGAAATATACAAGTAGTACTCATGCTAAAATGCTACTTGCTACTTTCCTTGAAGTTAACCCCTTAGAACTATTAACTATTTTAGATAAAGTAGTAGATGATAGCATTGTTAATCTTTATAAAGAATCATTAAAAGCTTTAAGTGAAAACAGACCTATTCAATATGTAATAGGTCATGTTAATTTCTATGGATTAAAGTTTAAAGTTAATGAAAATGTCCTAATACCACGATTTGAGACAGAAGAGTTAGTTGAAAATATAAAGAATTATCTTGAAAAGAAAAATATAACTAATCCTAAAATATTAGATTTAGGTTGTGGCAGTGGTGTTATAGGCCTAACTTTGAAAAACTTTTTTAAAGATGCAGATGTTACTTTAGTTGATATAAGTTATGAAGCCTTAGAAGTAGCAAGAGATAATGCTAAAAGTCTAGGTTTAGATGTTAACTTCATAAAAAGTGATTGGTTTGAAAACATACCTTTAGATAAGTAGGATGTTATAGTATCAAATCCCCCAATAATTTAACGGTAGTAGGTTTATGATTATTT
>CASEDN010000059.1 GCA_949286645.1 uncultured bacterium | reverse complement strand
TTCCATTCACTATCCATTTTTATAATCTTCTCTGGTTCTCTTATATTATTTTATATTGGATCTTCACTTTCATGTTTTTTCCACTCTTTCATATAACTGCCTTCAAAAGCACTGCTATTGCCATCACAATAAGAGATTGCACTCATATTCCACTGAGTTACTAATTTAACACTATTATCACTAGGATCTATAGACACCGCTCTCCATAACTTGCCTGAATACCAAACATAATTTTTTGGATTCTCTCCCGTTATAAAGGTTTGTTCACTATCACTTGTATTAATATTATTAGCATTATCATTTAATAATACTTTAGATAACTCTACTATATATTTATCAAATAGATACCCATTGCTTGGTAATTCTAAATCATTATAATCTAATCCTACTTCTACTCCTAAGTTTATCGTTATATTATTACTAGTAGTATTAAGAACTTTTATTATATAAACATTACTACTTCCACTACTACCCACTTTTTCTAAATTAATTCCTGTTGATACTGGAGTTATATTATAACCTTCTCTTTCTATATAACCTGCTTCTACTCCATTAGGTAGTTCTCCTTCATAATAAAAATTATATCTTGCTATCCTATTATTTGGATTACTTAATGTTACTATAAACTCTTTACTACTATTAGATTCTACTACTAAGGTATTTCTTTCTTCTCCATCTACTTCTAATTTATAAGTTAAGTTACCTGTTACTATACTTATGGCATTACTCTTTTCCTTGCTTACTGTAAACATGGCATAAGAAAAATAGCCTCCTACTACTAATAGGGTTATTAATATCATTACGATCATATATATTTTACTAAAACTTGTTTCTAATAATAATCTTTTCATAAAGTACTCCTCCATCTATATTAGTCTCGCCCAAGTTAATATCTTTTATTCTCTAATCTTATGTTAACACAAGCAGCACACATTATCAATATTTTTGACATCGCAAAAAAGAATAGAACAATTCTATTATTCCATTCTTTTTACACTATGAAAGAAAGTATTATTTAAACTACCATTCTGGTAATTTAAGCCCCCCCCCCCCCAGGTAACATATTGTAAACGTGATTTCATACTTTTTTACCTTCTTTCTTATTTCTATGTTAATTTAATGTTATCACGAATTACTTTAAATAACAATAATTTTAATAACCTACTCTTAATATTTTAAAAGTAACATTCTTACTAACACCATAGTTTAACGCTTCTTTACTTGTTTCAAATAATAAATCAAAGTCATATAGTCTATCAAAACCAATGTTACGTCCTGTATCCAAAACAATGCCTATAAAACTACCGGCATTACTATTACTAACTTCTATAACTGTTCCAAAAGGAATATCTCTATCACCTGCTAATATTCTAACTGAACCATACGTAGAATCATTATAATAAATACTGTCACCAATATAATGCTCAGATGCAGTATAATCTCCAATATCAGAACCATATCCACTCATAGTACCTATAAAAGTAGAACCAACTACAATAGGTGGAACATAAGTACTTCCACTATCAACAGGAGTATTATCCTCTATAATTTCATCTTTACCTACAACTACATCTTCTTTAGGTAAATACTCTACTACTTTTTCTGGAGTTTTTTCTATTACTTCAGGTTCCTCTTCAACAACTTCAACAGGTGCAATTTCTATAACTTCTTCTTTCTTAATAATATCACTATTTACATAAGTAATTTTATTATTTACATCTATATCTTTTACATCAGGAGCAGTTGTACTAACAAGCAAACAACAGCCCATAAATAAAATTGCATTAATAATATAAATGGTTTTCTTCATAAATATCACTGCCTTCTATTATCAATTTTATCTTAACATATAGACATTTATAAGACAACCATTTGACAAGAAATAAAGTGTAAACTAGTGTTCATAATAACTCTTAATAACATCATAATCACAGTAAGGAAGATACTTATCATCTACTGCCATATAATCATCTCTACCTTTACCTGCTATTAAAATAATATCTTTCTCTTGAGCTATATCTAAAGCTTTATATATCGCTTTTTTCCTATCAACAATTCTTTCATAATTAGTTTTATCTGAACCACTAACTAAATCATCTATAATTAGTTCAGGATCTTCGAATCTTGGATCATCCATAGTAAATATAACATAATCAGATTTTTCTAAAACTACTTTACCCATACCAGGTCTTTTAGTAGACTCTCTTCCTCCAGCACTACCAGTAACTGTAATTATTCTATTTTCTTTAACCATCTCTAAAAAAGTTAATATCTTATCTAGGGCATCAGTAGTATGAGCATAATCTAATATAACTGTATATTTATTAGTAAAAGGCATTATTTCCATTCTACCTTCTATTTGTTTTAAACTTCTAATCCTGTCTATAATAGTATCAAAACTAATTCCTTTACATAAAAGGCAAAGTATAGCGGATGCTAAATTATCTACATTAAAACTACCAAGTAATGGAGATATAACTTCGTAAATTTTATTTTTATATTTAAAATTAATAATAGTTCTATCTCTTTTTAAAGTATAATTTTCTATCTTTAAAGTATCACTATCTTTATAACCATAACTAACTATATTGCCATTCGCTTCGCTATTAAACTTATCAAAATATTTATCACTACTATTTAATATTGAATAACCTTCATCTTTAACTTGCCTAACTAACTGAGATTTACAATCTACATAGTTTTCTAATGTTTTATGGATATTTAAATGATCTTCTGTAATATTAGTAACTATTCCTATATCATATTTAATATCATCAAGTCTATGCCTATAAAAAGCTTCACTAGAAGCTTCCATACAAATAGTATCACAGCCATTATCAATGAACTCTTTAAAATACATATAAAGTCTATCAACATCAGGAGTAGTATTTCTTATACTAAAATATTTATCTTTATACTTTCTACCATTAGTACCTATATAAGCACAAGTATCTCCTAATAGACTATAAATAATCTCTGCAACAGTAGTCTTACCATTAGTTCCAGTAACACCTATCATATAAGCATTATCACATGGATAATCATAAAACTTTGCACTTATCTTTCTAAGTTCTAAATTAGTATTATCTACTTTTATAACAGGAACAGACTTTTTCCCTACATCACGACTAACAACTATAGCACTTGCACCATTTTTAATCGCTTCATCAATAAAATCATGTCTATCTGCAGTAACACCCATCGTACATACAAATAAATCACCATCTTCCACATCTTTAGAATTTATTTTAATACCTTTAATTAATCTATCATCATCTATATTATATAATTCATTTAATTTTTTCACTCTATATCAACACCTTCTAATATAAAATATAAATATTATAATAATATTGTTACTTATATTATATATCAATAACAAAATAATTAAAAGAAAAAGACTTCTTGCTCAAGAAATCTTTTTATTAATTTTAGTTTTAATTCCAACTCTCTTCACATCTTTTTGTTAACTATATATTAACACAATTCATATAATATTATCAACTAATTATTCTAAACTTTCTACCCTATTATTACTAGAATTATTTATTATCTTTATAAACGAAGTAGAACAATATATCTTTTACATAGTCTTTAGAGAGTTATTTTGTATTTTTTCTACGCTCTACTTTTAATCCCATCATTAAGTCATTAACTGGTATGTTTTTATCAAGCTTACTATCTTTAATAACTTCAACAGATAAAGTCTCTTCTTTAACATAATTCATATACTTATCAAGCATTACATCAATAATTTCTTCCCCATTATAGTA
>CASEDN010000058.1 GCA_949286645.1 uncultured bacterium | reverse complement strand
TGTTTTACTTTCAAAATAAGAAAGTGGTAATTTATGCATTTTATGAGATATTTGTTCCCTTAAATTAAAGGTAACTTTTTGGTTTACACCACTCATAATGAAAGCTTGTAAGTAAGAGAAAATTGCACTGACTATATATAGAGATAATAAAGTTAAAAGAATAGTTCCTACTTTAGAAAAATCAATTCCATTAGTAGTTCCCATTACTTTACCTAATAGTCCATTAAATATTTCAGTTGTTGCTTCTCCTGATATTTTAGGTCCAATAATTGAGAAAACAGCACTGCAGATAGCAAAGATAACAACAAAGGCTAAACTTACTTTATAAGTTCCTAAATACTTAAGTAATTTCTTTAAAGTTCCTTTAAAGTCCTTAGCTTTCTCTACTGCTCCCATTCCTCCTCTAGGCATTTTCTAACTCCTCCTTTGAAAGTTGAGACTCAGCAATCTCACGATAAACTGGACAGTCCTCAATTAAGTCGTGATGAGTTCCAATACCAACTACTTTACCTTCATCAAGTACAACAATTTGATCTGCTTTTAGTATGGTATTAATACGTTGAGCGACGATAAAGATAGTTGAGTTTTTAGCATATTCGTGTAAAGCTTTTCTAAGTTCAAAATCAGTCTTAAAGTCAAGTGCAGAGAAGCTATCATCGAATATGTAAATTTCTGGATCTTTAGCGATTGCTCTTGCAATAGATAATCTTTGTTTTTGTCCTCCAGATACGTTAGTACCACCTTGACTAATAGGACTCTTATAACCATTCTTTTTAGCTAAGATAAACTCTTCTGCTTGGGCAATACGTGCTGCTTCTATCATCTTCTCATCAGACATATTTTCATCACTGTATTTAATATTAGATTCTATTGTTCCAGAGAATAATACTCCTTTTTGAGGAACATAACCGATTCTTTCATGTAAATCTTTCCCTCTTACATCTTTAACATTAATACCATCAACTAATATTTCTCCTTTAGTAACATCATAAAGTCTTGGTATTAAGTTAATAAGGGTACTTTTACCACTACCAGTAGAACCAATAAATGCTGTTGTTGTTCCTGGTTTAGCAGTAAATGTTACATCAGTAATAACATCTTCATCACTATCAGGATATCTGAAGCTAACATTCTTAAACTCTACTAAACCTTTAATTCTCTTACTATATGTTTTAGGTTTTTCTGGATCTTTAATAGATTCATCTGTTTCTAATACTTCCATAATACGGTTAGCAGAAACATTAGCACGTGGTAACATAATAGAAAACATTGATATCATCAAAAATGACATAATTATTTGCATTGAGTATTGAATAAATGCTAACATATCTCCAACTTGTAATAAGCCTTCATCGATTCTTTGAGCACCTATCCAAATAATTAGAACAACAATACCATTCATAATAAACATCATACCTGGCATCATAAAGTTCATTACTCTATTAACAAATAAATTTGTTTTCTTTAAATTAGTATTCGCTTCACTAAATCTTTCTTCTTCATATTTTTGATTAGAGAAAGCTCTAATTACTGGAATACCTGTAATAATTTCTCTTGTTACTTGGTTTAATTTATCTATTAGTTTTTGTACTTTCTTAAATTTAGGCATAGTAAGGGCAAATAATGTAAATATTAATGTTAATACACAAACTATTCCTAACCAAATAATATAAGTCATTGATGGTGCTGTCTCTAATACTTTTGAAACGGCACCAAATGCAACTATTGGAGCATAGAT
>CASEDN010000057.1 GCA_949286645.1 uncultured bacterium | reverse complement strand
TGCTTGTTAATTCTACTGTTGTTAAAACTAGTGTAGGTGCTGTTTTTGATATTGATATAGTACTAGTTACTAATATTAATAATACTATTAAAACACTTAAAGATAATGGTTTTTGGATATATGGTACTGTTATGAATGGAGAAGACTATAGAGAAGTAGATTATAATGGCAAAGCCTGTCTTATTATTGGAAATGAAGAGAAAGGTATTAGTAAGCTAGTTAAAGATAACTGTGACTTTTTAGTGACTATTCCTATTAGCCCTAAAATAGATAGTTTAAATGCTTCTGTTGCAGCAGGGATATTGATATATGAGGTAGTCCGAAGTAGAAAGTAGGATTTATGAAGTATAATGATTATGAACTATTAGACTTAATTTACGATAATGATGAAGTGGCTTATGATATTATGCTTAAGAAATATAAGCCTATTATTTATAGTAAAGCTTTAGAGTATTATAATTATTTAAAAGCTAATCATTGTGAAGGATTTACTCTTGATGACTTTTATGAAGAAGGTATCATTGCTTTTAATCATGCTATTAAGAAGTTTGATGCTAATAAAGGAACTTTGTTTTATTCTTTTCTTTTAGTATGTTTAACATCTAATTTTAATCTTATGTATAGAGGTATTATTACGCTTAAGAATAAACCTCTTTTAAAATATCAAGAGTTAGATTTTGAAGTTAGAGATTCTAGGGCAGTAGATCCATATGATTCTATAGATAATTTAGATATATATAATAAATTAGATGACTATTTAGATAATTTAAGTCAATTAGATTCTGCTATTATTACTTTGAGACTTAATAATTTTAAATATTTTGAAATAGAAGAACTTTTAGAAGTTAGTTCTTCTCATATTAGCAGAGTTATTAAAGCGATGAGGGAAAAAATTAAAATTAGTTGTTGACAAATATTACTTTTCTTTGTTATTATCTTTCTAATCTTTGGAAGAGGTAGTGGTATTATGAGAGGTTTTTTAGATATATTTAATGATTAATAAAAATGGCTTTTTTGGTAAGTCATTTTTTTGTAAATTATTTTAGAGAGGAGTGGTATTTTGATAACTATTGAGGATGTACTTGCTAAAGTAAGAGAAAATAATATAGGAGGAGAAGAAGTTATTAGAAGAGCCTACTTGCTAGCTTCTAAGCTTCATGAAGGGCAGTTTAGGCAGAGTGGAGAGCCTTATATAACCCATCCTTTACATGTCGCTTATATTCTTGCTTGTACTTATAACGATACAGAAACAATTGTGGCAGGTCTTTTACATGATACTGTTGAAGATACTGATATTACTTTAGGTGAGATAGAGTCTATATTTGGAAGTGGTGTTGCAAGGCTTGTTGATGGGGTTAGTAAATTAAAAGGACTTAACTTTTCTAGTAAGAGTGAAAAAGTAGAAGCGAATACTGCTAAGATATTAAGAGCGATTAATGATGATATTAGAGATATTCATATTAAGTGTGCAGATAGACTTCATAATATGATGACAATTGGTTTTAAGAGTGAATTTAAACAAAAAGAAAATGCACTTGAGACAATAGATTTATATGTTCCTTTAGCATATCGTACTGGTATGTATGAAGTGAAAAAGAAATTAGAAGATTTATCTTTTAAAGTGTTGAATCCTTTAGATTATGAAGATGCTTCAAGAAAAATAAATGAGTATTTTGATGTAAATAAAGATACATTAGATAGAGTTGTTTTTAATATAGAAAAGACTTTAAGAGATAATAATATTAAAGGTGTTGTTAAGTTAAGAATAAAAGAAGTTTATAGTACTTATAAAAAGTTAAATAAACTTAATAGAAAGCTTAATCATAGTAATACAAATATTGTAACTCTTGATGCAGTACATGATTTATTTGCTGTTAAAATAATAACTGATGATTATTTAGATTGTTATAAAGCAGTAGCTGTTATAAATAAAAAATATGTTCCTGCTAAATCAATAATTAAAGATTTTATTGCAGTACCTAAAACTAATTTGTATCAGTCTTTACATACTGTTTTTTCGGTTAATAATTGTTTAGTGCAAGCACAGATTAGGACTAATTATATGGATATGATAGATACTTATGGTCTTCCTTATTATATTTATTCTAAGAATAAACCTTTTAGTGAATTGCAAGATGAGATAAGAGAGAATTTACAGTTTTGTAAAGATCTTAACTTTCTTAGTGAATATTTTGAAAGAAATGATTTATATGTAGAGAAAGTTAAAAAAGAGTTATTTGCTAATGATCATGTTTATGTTAGGACTAAAAATAAAAAGACTATTGAATTACCTTTAGGTTCTACTCCTATAGATT
>CASEDN010000056.1 GCA_949286645.1 uncultured bacterium | reverse complement strand
GTGATACATGATAATATGCATTTATATTCCCTGTATTTGTTACTGTAAAAGTATATGGTGTTGTCTTTAGTCCCTGTTTATCTGTCATTGGAGCTATATTATCTAAATTAATATTATCTCCTTCTGCAAAATCTACTTTTAATATCCCTGCTGTTAAACTGATTTTCTTATCTCCTTCTATACTCATAGTTAATAATGCATAAGTTGTTCCTAACAATGCTATTACGCTTATTAATATTACTATTACTGTTAGTATTATGTATTTTTTCTTTGTCATATCCATACTCTACTCCCCATCTTTAGTTTCATAACCTGCTTTATCACATACTAGGTGTGCTTTATATAAATAGTTTTTGGAACTAGTCTTTTCCACTTCAACATAACTCTTAGTAGAATTACAATCATTATTATTAACATCCTTAATCATATCAATATATTCTTCTACTACTAAAGCACTAAGTAATACTCTTGTATTTTCACCTACTTCTTTAGGAAGGTAACTTCTATAATCTGCAAAATAATCTTTACTTGCTAGAATCATCATCTTTTCACTACTATTATAATACTCTAAATTACTAGTTTTAATTAACTTATTAGCACTTATTAACACTACTGTGACCAATATTCCCAATATTATAATAGTTGCTAACATTTCTATTAAAGTAAAACCTTTACTCATTTCTTTCTTCTTTTTCTTTTATTAGATGATGGCAATACTTTTTTTTCATCAAAATTAATTAATATTATAGATATAATTGCCTCTATTAATATTGTAACAAAGTATGTTCTCCAGAATGCATCTACCATAATCATTCTACTTATAAATAACATACTAATTAAATTATCTACTAGCATTGCAAATATGTATGTTGCAAGTATTGCTAATTTATTTCCTTCTGTATTCATATATAAATAATAGTAAATACTTAGATTAATCATTTGACTTGCAAGATATGAAAATATTTCTCCTGTTACAGGAATATAATCAATATCTCTTTGTCCTAGTAAAGATGCTACTATTATAAATAATAACATTAAACAAGCAGAGTAACTAATACCATTCATAGTTTCTTTATAGCCATATTTTTTTGTTATAATATTTGCTACAAAATATCTAAATGGATATGCAAATATTGCAAAAGTTAAACTAGCTTTACCTATATTAAATTCAAATTTACCTAAAACCCAACCTAATATTGCAATTGCTGTTAATAATAATATATATACCCAACTTGAAATTTCCTCATGTTTTATTACTTCTTTTCTAGCACTCCCTTTTGTCATCTAAACTCCTCCTATTCTTATAAATTAACTATACCACAAAAAAAAGAAAAGCGGAAGTCTTTTCTTCTATTTACAAGTAAACCCATCAGCTTCAGCATCTTTTTTAGTATCTTCATAAGTTGCACTTTCATCAGCAATACCATCTAAATCATATTCTGATAGGGCATCATCACTTGCTTTTTCTAAATCGATTTCTAATGATACGTTAAATATATGATTATCAGTATCATTATTAGTAGTCAAATTAACTCCATCTTCTTTCTTCTCTTCAAACTGACTCTCTATCATAGATACAAACATATCCCAGTTATCAATAATAGTATCATCTACTGCTTCGTTATCAATACTCATCTTAACGTAAGTAACTTTATCATCTTTAAAAGTCATAGTTACTTCTTGATCCATTTTGATACCACTACCTTCTTCACTATTTGTACAAGTTAGTGTTTTCTCATTATTACCACAACCTGTTATAAATAGCATTGATACTACTAAGATACCAAATGATTTTACTCCTCTCACCATTTATCCTCCTTCCTACTTCTAGGATATGTTATAGTCACGAAAAAAGCAAGAAATATTTTTAATAGTTATATCAGTTTACATATTAAACAAAAAGAAAGTTATACTTTTAATTTTTTAGAATAAGTTTTATTAGGTGAAGTGAACTATGAAGAAAGTATTAGCTATATTATTTTTATTATTATTTATAATTCCTTTAAATGTATTTGGTAAAGAAGATACTTTTGATACTGCTAGAAGTAGTATTATTCTTGATTTAGATAGTGGTAGAGTTTTATATGAAAACAATGCTGACGAAAAACGTTTAATTGCCTCTATTACTAAGATAATGACTTGTATTATCGCTATCGAACAAGGAGATTTAGATAGTGAGGTTGAAGCCGGAGAAGAGATATTAAAGATGTATGGAACTAGTATTTATTTAGAGTTAAATGAAAAGATGAAGTTAATTGATTTACTTTATGGTCTTATGCTTAGAAGTGGTAACGATGCTTCAGTTGTAATTGCAAAAGAAGTTGCAGGAAGTGAAGAAGAATTTGTTAAGATGATGAACGAAAAAGCGAAATAAATTCGAATGACTAATACTACTTTTAGTAATCCTCATGGCCTTGATGAAGAAACTAAAAACTACTCTACCGCTAGAGATATGGCCAAACTTTCAAGATATGCTTACAAGAATAAGACTTATAGAAAAATTATTGGAACTGAAGAATACCGAGTAAAGACTGATAATAAAAGTTATCTTTGGTATAACAGAATGAAATTATTAGGTGATTATAAATACTGTACTGGTGGTAAAAATGGTTATACTCCTAGTGCAGGTAAAACACTTGTTACTACTCATAAGAAAGGTAATTTAAAAATAACTGTTGTTACTTTGTATGATAATGATGAATATAATAATCACGAAAGACTAGCAGAATATGCTTTTGATAATTATAGTAATTATAATATTGTTGATAAAAATGATTTTGATCTTATTATTGATAATAATAAATACTATGTAAATAAATCTTTTTCTTATCCATTAACAGAAAGTGAAAAAGATAATGTAAAAGTTCTTGCAAGTATAGATGACTCAATAAATAGTGGTAAAGTTGGTAATATAAATATTAGCATTAATAATAAGACATTAAAGAAGATACCCCTTTATATTAAAAAAGAAAAGAAAAAGGAAAACTTCTTTACTAAGTTGTTTTCCTAAGTCTAAAGAAATTAATAGATGGCCTTGCATTAATTCTAACATCATAAGTATCTGTTCCTATTCCTGATGTTATATAAAATTTAGTATTATTAATCTCATAATATGGATTTATATATTTAGAAGCATTATCTTTAGAAGCAAGATTAAGTAAGTATGGTATTCTAATCTCTCCTAAATGAGAATGTCCTGCCAAAGATAGATCAACGGGATATATTTCTACGAATTCATCTATATAATCTGGTTTATGAAATATTGTTATAGTATAGGTATTCTCATTATAATTAGTAAAAGCTTTATCATAATTTATTACTTCATTATTAGTATTTAATCCTACTAACATAATAGGTTCATTACTTTCATTATAGATAAGTTCATTACTATCGTCTAATATCGTAAATCCACAGTCTACTAAAATAGACACAGCATCATCATTATCACTTTCTCCTAAGACTGCATATTTACCTAGTGTAGAGTTTAGCTTTTTTAACTCTTTGACTAATTTCTTCCTATTTCCTGAAGTTAAATCTTCATCACCTAACAAATCTCCTGTAAATAAAATTAAATCAGGATTCCTTTTTGTAATAGCATTAACTACATCTTTTAGTAAATCATTATTACTATAATGTAAATCTCCAAACTGAATAACTTTAAGAC
>CASEDN010000055.1 GCA_949286645.1 uncultured bacterium | reverse complement strand
GTGATACATGATAATATGCATTTATATTCCCTGTATTTGTTACTGTAAAAGTATATGGTGTTGTCTTTAGTCCCTGTTTATCTGTCATTGGAGCTATATTATCTAAATTAATATTATCTCCTTCTGCAAAATCTACTTTTAGTATCCCTGCTGTTAAAGTAATTTTCTTATCTCCTTCTATACTCATAGTTAGTAATGCATAAGTTGTTCCTAGCAATGCTATTACGCTTATTAATGATACTATTACTGTTATTATTATGTATTTTTTCTTTGTCATACTTATAACTCCTTCACATTTTAATATTGTGGTTCTATCTATTACTATATCTTTACTTTCTATAAAAATATTAACATAAATAGCTTTCTATATCAACTCTTCATTATTAGTTAATTTTACACTAACTAATTTAGATACTCCAGACTCTTGCATTGTAATACCATATAATGTGTCGGCATATTCCATTGTCTTTTTCTTGTGGGTAATAATTAGAAATTGTGTTTTATGTTTGTAATTAGCTAGATACTTGCCAAACTCCATAACATTCGCTTCATCAAGTGCTGCTTCTACTTCATCAAAGACACAAAATGGTACTGTTCTAACATTGATGATAGCAAATAAAAGACTGATAGCAGTTAATGTCTTTTCCCCTCCTGATAATAAACTAATAGTTGTTAATTTCTTACCCGGAGGACATGCAACTATTTCTATTCCTGTTGTTAAGATATCATCACTAGTTAATTTTAAATCTGCTTCTCCTCCATGGAATAACGCTCTAAAGACTTCTTTAAACTCTTTTCTGATAAGCTCAAAAGTCTTTAAGAACTCTTCTTTCATAACTTCATCCATCTCATTCATTATCTCAAGAAGTGTTGCAATTGCTTTACTTAAATCTTCTTTTTGATGTAATAAAAACATATATCTAGTATTAACTCTTTCATATTCATCTATCGCTGCTAGATTAACCATACCAAGACTTTTAATTCTAGCTTTATAGTTACTTACTTTACTTCTAGCAGCTTTTTCTTCTACATCAAGTTCATAATCTTTTCTAGCTTTTTCATAAGTAATAGAATATTCACTACTTAAAGCATTAAGTAAGTTATCTAACTTTACATCTATTTCTTTAAGTTTAAGATCTAAACTATTTCTTTTCTCTTCAGTCTTTCTTATTAAATTATTCTTATACTTACTCTTCTCTTCATCTTCTTCTATTTCGTCTTTTAATAGTTTTATATCTTTCTTAAGAGTAGTTATTTTAAGTTCTAATTTTTCTTTAAAGCTTTCTAAATCATAGAATCTTGTTACTAATTCTTCTTCTTTGGTATCAAGAGTATTCTCATTACTTGATAGATTATCAATATTATCACTAATACTACTAAGAGTATCTTTATCACTTATTAGAGCATGATTTTTATTAGTAACATCATCTATTAATAGTTTTAAGTCCTTTTCTTTTAGATATATCTTATCTTCTAATTTTCTTATATCTTCTTTAGTATCGTTAATATCAAGACTAATTTTCTTATTAGATTCTTCTAGACTAGTAATTATATTAATATAGTTAGTAATCTCTTGATTAATCATAACAGAGCTTCTTCCTTTATAGTTAGCACCTCCTGTCATTGATCCTCCTACATTAATAACATCACCTGCTAGAGTAATTACTTTATAACATCTATCCATCTTTCTACTTATTCTTAAAGCAGTATCCATGTCTTCTGCAACTAAGATAAGTCCTAATTGATTGTAGACGATATTTTTATATTCTTTATCTGTAGTAACTAAATCTGCTAAAACACCAATATATCCATCTATAGTTTTTAAAACTGATAAAGTATTTTCATCTACATATCTTCTTTTGATAACATTAATAGGAAAGAATGTCGCTCTTCCTAGATTATTATTCTTTAAATATCTAATCGCTTCTTTAGCACTATCCTCATCTTTAACTATAACAAAGTTTTTACTACTACTAATTGCAACATCTAAACATCTTACATACTCATCTTTGGTCTTAATAACATTACCTATAATATCATAAATTCCTTGTAATTTATCTTCTTCTAGTATTTTCTTAATAGCATTAGGTAAATTATTACCTCTTTCTGCTTCTAATCTCAACAACTCTACTTTATGTCTATTAGTTAAAATATCTCTATCTTGCTTACTCTGTGTCTGTTCATAATTCTTTAGAGTTAATTTAAGACCTTTAAGGTTATTCTTACTATAGTTAATATCATCATTCATATTAGAAATATCTTGGTTTATAATATTTATCTCATCTTCTAATACACTAATATCTTTACTAATCTTACCTTTTTCATCTATTAAGGCTCTTAACTCTTCTTCTACTTTAGTAGTATCTTTATTCTTTCTTTGTTCTTTTAAGATATTAAGTTGTACGTTTAATTTACCTATCTCTTCTGTTTTATTAAGTAACTCTTTCTGAGTAAATTCCAAATCTCTCTCTAAGTTGAATAAATCTGTTTTTTTCTTTAAAGAGACACCACTATCTTTATTAACAGTACTCTCTAAATCTACTATCTCTTTATCTAGAGCATCTTTTTCTTTCTTTAATATTTCTTCATTAGTAGATAGATTATAAATATCATAAGCGATTAAAGCTATTTCAAGGTTTTCTAATTCTTCTTTAAGAGTTTTATATTCTTTCGCTTTCTCACTTTGTTCTTTTAAAGGCTCTACTTGTACTTCTAACTCTTTAATAATATCTTCTACTCTGTCAAGTGCATCATTTGTCTTATCTAGTTTTCTTAAAGCTTCTTCTTTACGTTTTTTATATTTCAAAATACCTGCTGCTTCTTCAAAAACAACTCTTCTATCATCATTACTTTCACTAATTATTTTAGATACTTCTCCTTGAGAAATAATATTAAAGGACTCTTTTCCAACACCACTATCTAGAAAAAGATTAACTATATCTTTAAGTCTTGCTTTATTATTATTAATAAAGTATTCATTCTCACCACTTCTATAGACTCTTCTTTTAATACTAACTTCACTATAATCTATTTTTAGGTAATGATCACTATTATCAAAGATAAGTTCTACACTAGCGACATTTTTAGATTTTCTTGAGGCACTTCCAGCGAATATTACATCACTCATGCCCCCATCACCACGTAAATTTTTAACTGATTGTTCTCCTAATACCCAACGTATAGCATCGACAATATTACTCTTACCACTACCATTAGGTCCAACAATACAGGTAACTTCATCATCTAGTTTTATTTCCATTTTATCAGCGAAAGATTTAAAACCATTAGTTACAATTTCTTTCAAGTACATTTAAAACACCACTCTTTACTCTTATCATTTTATCAAAGAATAAGTGTTTAGACAAGAACAATTCCTTGATATTTAAACAGTTTTATGATAAAATATTCCCTATTAAAAGGGGGAAGGATTATGTATTATATAGTTGATGGAGAAAAAATATATATAGATGAGAGCAAAAGACCTATAGGCAAAGGAACTGAGGATGTTTGTTACAAAGTAGGTAATCAAATCTATAAGATATATTATAAAAGTTCTATATATGAGTTTGGAAATAATAAAAGTATTAATCATCAATATATGATTGGTATCCCTACTAAACAAGTTATTCTACCTAATGCTCTTATATATCATGAAGATTACTCTTATGCAGGATATAAAACTGATATTGCTAGTGGAGAGAAAAGCATTACTAAAAAACAAGGTATTTCTCTTCTTCCTAGTCATAAGTTTATTAGTAATCTTAAAGTATTAGAAAGTGATATGAAACTTCTTGCTTATAATTATATATTAGTCGCTGATGTACAACCAGTTAATTACTTTTTTGATAAAGAAAAAGGTCTAATGCAAATAATAGACCCTGGTAGATATAATGTTGAAAGATTTTGTCACGATGAAATTGATGTAGCAGATAATACAATTAAAACAAGATGTAATAGACTGAATCAAAAGCAATTAGAAACTTTAATCACTAATTTAATATATAATGATTTAGTTAAGTATAAACCTTTAAATAGTAAAGTTAAACTACAAAAATTAAGAGATTATATAAAATATGATAAAGATAGTTTAAGTTATAGTGAATACTTTGAAGAGACATTAACTAATTATGAAAATGCTAATACATATTTTAAGTCTTTAGGTAGATATATAAGATAATATCAAAAAGATAGACACCAGCATCTATCTTTTATTATTTAACATTTTATCATAGTAATTAAACAGATCTTCAAAAGCATTATAATGAACTATTTCTCTTTGTCTTAACCATAATAAAGGTCCAATAACATCAGGATCATCTGTAAGATCTATTAAGTTCTCATATACTGCTCTTGCTTTTTGTTCTGCTGCCATATCTTCCATTATATCTGCTAGTGGATCTCCTGTTGTTGCAAAATAGGCAACTGTAAATGGTACTCCATTAGCATCCGTAGGATAAATAGCATTCCTGTGTTCTGCATAGTTTGAAGCAAGCCCTGCTTCTTTTAATTCTTCTACAGTAGCATCCTTCAAAAGCTGATATACCATAGTAGATAGCATTTCTACGTGAGCAAGTTCCTCAGTTCCAATATCTGTTAACAATGCTTGTCCTTTTTGATCAGGCATAGTATATCTTTGATTAAGATATCTAAGTGCTGCAGCAAGTTCTCCATTAGGACCACCATATTACAAAAAGGACATAAAAGAAAAAACATATAGATTATTAAATAAAAATATGAAGAAGTAATTAGTAATTATAAATAAAAAGTTTCACATTAAAAAACAGGTAGAGCTAATTAGGACTCTACCTTTTAATTATTAGACACTTCATATAAAGGTCCACAATCACATCTAAATTGAACTCCATCAGCTTCAAGAATTGCAACACCATTTTTTAAATATTTAGTTGGTAACTCCACACCTTTAACAGTAAAGATGTTATCACATTTCCAGTAATCGCCAACATTTAAAATTGCATTATAATCTGCATTACTACCATCAAAATTACATTTAGCAAGTGGTCCACTTGGAATATAGTCATTTAGGTCGCATGGATAGCCATAACAAGTATCATAGCATCCAATAGCACCATTAGGATATTTACTGTTAGGCAATATTATTTCGTTTATTTTGAACACACTATTAAACTTAACTTTTGACCCTACTCTTATTATTTGGTCTGCTGTAGAACTACTTCCATTTAGTTTTTCTTGGACTTTGGCAACAAATGTATTCCAGTCATAAGGATTACCTCGTCTTATGTCGTAAGGACAATCTTTACCAGTCCAAGCATTATGTTGAAATAAGTAACCTATTACATTTGTAACACCATACCTTCTTAATATCTCTGCACACAATTCAACTGCATTATCAGTAGCTTTTCTTATATCTCCATCAGAATTATCACATATTTCAATTGAGATAGTTTTCATGTTTCCATCGCCTCTGCCATCTCCTTGGCACCAAGCTACCTCATTTTCTGGTACACATCTAACTGCTCTGTCTTGGTCTACTACATAATTCCAAGACACAAATTTATTTTTCCAAGAACCTCTTAAAAGGTTTGCGTGAGCTATAGCATTTGCACCTTTATTCCAGTTAGAAGTATTATGGATAGTTATACCTCTAAATCCTGTTCTAGCAATTCCAGGTCTACAATTATAGCCAAGTGGTGCTAGCATTTCAATTATTTCCATTATTCATCACTTCCTTTACCATCTTCTACTATTCCAGTTTCTACTTTATCTACATTAGCTTCTTCTTTTGGAAGACTTTTATCTTCTTTTATTGTAGCCATAAATCATTCCTCCTCTATTTTGATACATTTATTTTCCCATTTTTTATAGGCATCTAAGTATAGTTCTTTCTTATCCCCATTGTAAGTTATTTCATAGTACATTCCATCACTTACAGTAGTACTTACTAATGCTTTAAAATTCTGTAATGTTTTAGAAAACCAAACTACAAAAACATTATCCTTATTTATTTTTAATCCATCAGTTTTTTCAACATTCTCATTAAAGTAATCAACAACTACTTCTTTACATAAATCTAACATTTTATCATTGACCATTTTAACATCTCCTTTATGACTATTTTAATATCTTATTTATTTTTAATATTGATTAAATCGGCTATTCCACCTGCGCCCATAGTTGCAACAAGGCATAATACAAATGCTTGTAATAAATTTGGTTCTATGCCTGTGAAAAAGCATATTAAAGCACTAATTACACCTACTACTACATTTTGAATAGGAATATATTTATTAGGTACTGTGTCTATAAATATTTTAGTAATAGCACCTAAGATATAGGCTACTATTGCTATGATTACTACATAAGTTATTTCCATAGTTATTCATCTCCTTTCTTATTTTGAATTTATTAAGTGTTCTTCAACATACCATACAAGTTGATTAATCACATCTTTATCTACTTTCATATTTTCTTTGTTAAACCAATGAATAGCAATAAAACCTATAGTGTTACCTTCTTTGTTGTGAATTGCTGTATCATAGAAAGAATCTACATCTATACTCTTTTTAAAGTTGTAAGTACTAGGCATAGATTCTCTTAATTCTTCTAGGTCTTTACATATAAATTTGCCTTTTTCTGTAATTTCATGAACGAACTGTGGCATACAGTTTGTAGGTAAATTAATGCACTTTTGTTGAACTGGTTGATTGCCTGCTTTAAACACTTCATACGTACAAGAGAACTTATAAGCAGACCTATAATCTGAATAGTGTTCTCCATTATGAAATTCATAAACGTGGATTCTATCTGCATTTAGAATTTCTTTAACATACTCTAGTTTATTTAGAATCTCTAAATCTAATTTGTTTTGTTTAGGTAACATCTTTCCTACATTGGTCTTTTTAAAGTGTTGATTTAGATATTGTTTACAAAAGAATAGACTTACTATAACTAATGCTATAAATTGTCCTATTTCTTTTGCAGAATTAATTATTTCATTCATTGTTCCTCCTTTTATACTTTTCCATATATTTTTACCCTTGTTCCAGCAACAAATTGACCACTTGCTATAGTAATTCTAATTGATGTTAAAGTCTCATCTGAAAAGCTAACCATAGCACATAAGTTTCCAACTATAAAATAGTTGTTTATACCTGGTGTTGCATAAGAACTAAGATTTTTTAGATACGTTCCATTCCAG
>CASEDN010000054.1 GCA_949286645.1 uncultured bacterium | reverse complement strand
TATTAGCATATAATATTTACGAAAACTCGTAACTAATTTATTACATATTTTTCTTGTTATGCAGAAATTAATTTGATACTATATTTGTAGGCACATTTATGTGGGTGTCGCCTCCTATTCTATAGGAAAGGAGGAAAAGGTATGAAGACAAAGACTTTTATTATAAAAGTATTAAAGCTTATTCCTTTAATTTTATTGAGTCTTTCTTTCTTAGTTCTAACCTTCAAAATAAAATAGACACTCTGCATTAGAGTGCCACACATAGAATATATGAGGTGACATTCACTTGCAACCTAAATGTTCCTCATTTTTTATTTTATGTAAATTTCTTTTACATATTCATAGTATCATAAATATTAATTTTTGTCAAAAATAATGAGATTTGTTCTTCTAAATAGATAGATAAAAATATAAATTTATTATATAATTAAATTAGATAGAAAAGAGTGATGATATATATGAAAAAAATAATGGATGGAAATGAAGCTTGTAGTTATGTTTCATATAATTTTACAGAAGTTGCAGGTATTTATCCAATAACTCCTGCTTCTCCTATGGCGGAACTTACTGATAAATGGGCAAGTGAGGGGAAGCTTAATTACTTTAATCAACCTGTTAAAGTAGTAGAAATGGAAAGTGAAGCAGGTGCTGCTGGTATGGTTCATGGTTCACTTCAAGCAGGTTGTTTAACTACTACTTATACTGCTAGTCAAGGTCTTTTATTAATGATACCTAACATGTATAAAATAGCAGGACAATTACTTCCTTGTGTTATTAATGTTGCTGCAAGAAGTCTTGCAACTCATGCTTTATCAATTTTTGGTGATCATCAAGATGTTTATGCTGCTAGAAGTACAGGTTTTGCAATACTTGCCTCCTCATCAGTTCAAGAAGTAATGGATTTAACTGGAGTTGCTCATCTATCTGCTATTAAAGGTAGAGTTCCTTTTATGAACTTCTTTGATGGTTTTAGAACAAGTCATGAGTTACAGAAAATAGATGTTATTGATACTGATAAATTAAAAAAATTAATAGACAAAAAGAGTCTTGATGCCTTTCGCAAGAGAAGTCTTCATCCAGATAACCCTGTAACTAGAGGTACTAGTGAAAATGATGATATTTATTTCCAAGCGACAGAAGTTAGAAATGAATACTATTTAGAATTACCTGATATAGTTAATGAATATATGGGAGAAATTAATAAAATAACAGGAAGAAACTATGCACCATTTAATTATTATGGAAGAAGAGATGCTACTAAAGTAATAGTTGCTATGGGTAGTGTTTGTGAAACTATTAAAGAAACAGTAGATTATCTAAATGATAATGGAGAGAAAGTTGGAGTAGTTGAAGTACATTTATATAGACCTTTTTCAAGAGAATATTTCTTAAAGAGTATTCCTAAGACTGTTAAGATGATTGCCGTACTAGACCGTACTAAAGAAGCAGGAAGTACTGGTGAACCATTATTTTTAGATGTAGATAATATTATTAAATCATTAGGTAGTGATATTAAAGTAGTAGGTGGTAGATATGGTTTATCTAGTAAAGATACTAATCCTGCCATGATAAAAGCAATATATGATAATTTAGACACTATTAATCATAACTTTACTATTGGAATAGAAGATGATGTTACTAATTTAAGTATTCCTTATGATAAAGACTGTAATTTACCACATAGAGGACAGACATCATTTCTTGTTTATGGTTATGGTAGTGATGGTATGGTATCTGCTTGTAAAGATTTAATGAAGATAACGGGAGACTCTACTGATGCTTATGTGCAAGGGTATTTCCAATATGATTCTAAAAAGTCAGGTGGCGTTACTCTTAGTCATTTAAGATTTTCTAAGACTCCTATTAGATCTACTTATTATGTAGGAAAAGCTAAATTATTAGTTTGTACTCAAGATGCTTATCTTACTAAGTTTAGATTTATTAATAAAATAAAAAAGAATGGAGTGTTCCTTCTTAATAGTAGTAAAACTGATGATGAGATTATCTCTATGATAAGCGGTGAAGATAAGAAATATATCTTAGATAATAATATT
>CASEDN010000053.1 GCA_949286645.1 uncultured bacterium | reverse complement strand
TCTTTATGTTCCACACTATAATTTGACATCTAAATCTCTCCATATCTTTTCATAATAGTAATTAAATTCTTTTTCTTTTCTATTATTAAATGGAGTAGAGCGATTCTTATAATTAATATCATAAATTTTTTTAACAACACAAGGTCTTTTCGTAAGTACAACTACTTTATCACCTACGCTCAAAGCTTCTGATAAATCGTGAGTTACCATAATAGCAGTTTTACCTAAGTCTTTAACCATATTATAAACATCATCTGCAAGCATTACTCTAGTCATTGCATCCAAAGCAGAAAAAGGTTCATCTAAAAGTAATATATCAGGTTTAGTAGCAAGTGTCCTGATTAGAGCAACTGGATGAATGTTGTTAAGACACAGTACAATCTAACTTTTTATTATCATCTATATATTGATAATTAAGATTATTATCTTTACTAATAACATTCTCCCCAAGTTTTTCTTCAATATCTTTTCTAGTATTACTAGCAACTTCGCTCCCCTGCTTTAGCAATCTTTCTGTTTTCATTTAGTCCATAAGGTTTATGTTTCTTAGCAAGCTCACGAGTAGTAATCTCACCTATATCAGCAAGCATCACCTCAATATCACTCATATTATCTCTTAAAGATTCTTTTCTAAGCCCTTTAAACTCCTTATATTCTTTAGCAGTCATACCAGACCATTCTCTATAAATATCATTAGTAAGAATGGCATATTCTAAATTACTGTCAACACCATTATCTTTCCATACTTCAGTAAGTTTCTTTCTATCCTGGCTACCTTTAATTCTTTTAATAATCCAATCTTCATCATACCCTTTAGCTCTATAAGTATCAATTGCTCTTTGAACCGCAAGAGAAGGATCAAAAGTTTCATCAATTCTTTCACTACCAAGTTTAGCAAGCCACTTTTTTATAGGTTCAGCATTTTTACTAGGTATTGATTCAATAATTCTAAACATACCCTCAATGTCAACAACATCAGTTAAACGATATTTACCGTCTTGAGCTTTTAACTTCAACTGGTCACAATTTGTGACTGTTTCATTTCCTTCATTTTTTAACCTACCTTTTAATACGTTCCAATAATGTCTAGGATTAGTACTATCTGTCAAAACTCTAACTATATCAACTACACTAATATAGTATTTTTCTTTTTCATTATCCCAAACAGTTCTAATTGTTTCATTGTTAAATAACTTATTTACAATATGCATTTTATCTTGATTCATATATCATTACTTCCTTTCTTTTTTCTAATTCTGCTAATCATAATTTAAAAGGCTCATCTTTAGGACTAGGAACAGATTCTATTAATATTAAAATTCCTTTAGTGTCTAAAGTATCAGTTTCTCTTAATTTCCCATCTTTAGCTTTCATTTTCAGCTGGTTAGTAATACTAACCAACTGACTGCCTTCTTAAATTAATTTTCTTATATCCATAACTTTTCCTTCCTTTCCTCCAAAATATTCCTTGTTTTAGTTAGAGAGAATTCTTGCAAAGTTGTTTAACACTTTATATCTCCAGTAAAAAAATAAGATAATATAAAAACGTGACATCTATCACGTCTCATCTTTACCATCTCTATTAATATAATATACGGTTAAACTATTTTTTCTTCAAAAATTCCACTTTATTTTTATAATTCTAATATTATCTCTAATTTCACCTACATAAATCTTATCTATAAATTCATTAACAATAACTCTATTAAGATTATCTAGTTTTTTATATTTAGAGATTATTTTCTCATCAAAACCCTTAATATTCTCTTTATAAACGTTAATCTTTTTATTAACATCATCTAACTGTTTAGAATATCTACCCTTATTATCTTCATAACTACTTACTAAAGTATCAAACATCTCTAGAGAAATAACATTATTTACCTTATCTTCATAAAGATTCTTTAGATACTTTTCAGACTCATCTATTTTTCTATTAAAATTAACTAACTCACTTTCTAAAGATATTAACTTTTCCATATATACTTCATTATATTTTTTATTTGTTTTTTCCTTTAATAACTCCTCATCATAAAATTTATCTATAAGTTTATTAATTAACTCAAGAACAATATTCTCTAACAAATCATATCTAATAGAAGACTTATTAGAGCAGGAAGTATTATTAGGGCATACTAAATATTCATGCCTTGAAGAGTTTTTCTTTCTTAAATAATGCCCACAGTCTAAACAAAAAACTTTACCAGAAAACAAATGAACAGTACTACTACCTCTAGGCTTAGTTCTATTTTTCATCTCCCTTTGTACCTTATCAAAAGTATCTTTATCAATAATCGCTTCATGAGTATTAGGATAACTTATCCATAGACTCTTATCTTTATTAATAATTTTATGATTTTTATAACTAACAGTAGTCCTTTTACCCTGTACAAGCTTACCTAGATAAACTTCGTTTTTAAGAATAGTCTTAATAGCATTACTATTCCATTTAATTTCATCTCTTTTTTTATTACTAACAATATTTAATTTAATACCTTGTCTATATTTATGAAGTGATGGACTAGGTATATTTTTATCATTTAAATATTTTGCAATAGCAGAGTAGCCATACCCCTTTAAATATAAATTAAAAATATCTTTAACAACTATACTTGCCACTTTATCAATAACTAATTTATTATTATCACTACTATCTACTAAATAACCAAAAGGTGCGAAAGGGGAGATAAACTCACCTTGTTTCATCTTAGAATTAAAAGCACTTCTAATATTATTAGAAACATCCTCTAAATACCATTCATTAACAAGACCATTAATCTGTCTAGACTTCTTATTACCAGGATTTTCTGTATCAGCATTATCAGATAAACTAATAAATCTAACATTCCACTCTTTAAACTTATTATTAATATATCTTTCAACAATTTCCATATCTCTTGAAAACCTAGACTGACTCTTACACAAAACAATATCAATCTTACCATTTTCACAGTCTTTAATTAATCTTTCAAACTCTGGTCTAAAAGTACCTGCTCCAGATAAATCTTCATCACAGTATTCACCCACTAAATTATAACTAGTATTGCTATTAACAATCTCCATTAACATATGTCTTTGATTTTTAATAGATTCACTATCGTCTGTTCTATTTAATTTATCTTTATCTTCAATAGAAAGTCTTAAATAAATTGCAACCCTAAAAGTATCTTTCATTCTAAACTCATCTCAAGAGTAGTAATAATTCTAAATAATTTATCATTAATTATTTTTTTTAACTCATCATCACTAATAGATTTATCATATTCACATAAAACATTATAAGAACACATAAAAAATCACTCCTCATTAATCTATATTAATAAAAGAAGTGATTTAATACTTAAGAAATTAATAAATATTATCTTTTAAGAGCTTTCATAATTTCTTCTTCTTTAATAGGTCCTTGTCTTTGAATCTTTATATCATTACCAGTAAGGTCAACAATCGTACTAGCTTCTCCAAAAGATAGATCACCCATAACCATACCATCAAGAGTAGGGCATTCTTTCTCTATTTCATCCAAACTTCTACATACATCCTTACCAGATTTATTAGCACTACTTAAAAATAAAGGACTACCAACTTTTTTAATTAATTCTTTTAAAAATGGAGTAGGAGCCATCCTAATAGCAAGTTCATCTGTTTCTCTTGTCCCTGCATTATTGATATATGAAAGTACATCAGGTCTTTTATTTAAAACTAAAGTAATAGGACCAGGCATAAAAGCTTTGATTAACTTAAGAGCTTTCTCATCGATAATGGCAATATTTTTAATTTGGTCTATATCACTACACATAACAGGAAAAGACTTAGTAGAAGGACGATTTTTAACACTAACTAATTTAAGATAAGCTTTACTTGAATTAATCCTAGCACATATTCCATAAACAGTATCAGTAGGTACACTAATAACACCATCACTTTTAAGAACAGTTACAACTTCTTCTATTTCACTTTGTTTATATCTTTTCATTAACTACACCTCTGTTTAGAAAATTTTATCACTGATTAAAAAGTCTTGCAAGAAATATCACATTAAATAAAACTAAAGCATCTTGACAATTGAACACTTACTCAACTATAATGAAGATAGTTGAGTAAATATTCAACTATAACATATAATATTAATAGGAAGTGATGATATGTCTAGAAACGAATTTTCATGTGATTGTAATATTATTCATAAGGAAGCAGTAGATAAAGTCTTAAATAAAATGCCTTCAGAAAATACTTTTAATCATCTAGCAGACTTATTTAAACTAATAGGTGATACAACAAGATGTAGAATCCTTTTTGCACTTGATCAAGACGAAATGTGTGTCTGTGACTTAGCGAATGTCTTAAATATGACTAAATCAAGTGTTTCTCATCAATTAGCAACCCTAAGAAGAAGTGGAATAGTTAAATGCAGAAGAAGTGGTAAAGAAGTATATTACACTTTAGATGATGACCATATTGTTAAACTATTTGAAATAGGACTAGAACATATTAATCATAAAGGATAGAAAGAAGGAAATAATATGAAAGATTATAAATATAAAATAGAAGGACTAGATTGTGCTAACTGTGCCAACGAATTAGAAGAATCACTAAGAAAGATTGATTTAATAGAAAATGTCTCTATTAGTTTTATGATGAAAAGATTAACTTTTAGTTGCAACGAAGATAATCTAAACAATGCCTTAAAACAAATTAAGAAAGTAATAAGAAGAGAAGAACCAGATGTAAGTATTGAGGAGGTTTAATATGACAAAAAAGATGAAGAAGAAACTAATTAGAATTATAATATCTTTTATCTTATTAGTAATAGCATTTATCCTTAAACTAGATAATGTTATCATTAACGATATTTTATTTATTATCTCCTACCTAATAGTAGGTTATGATATCATCTTAAAAGCTTTAAGAAATATCACAAGAGGAAAAGTCTTTGATGAAAACTTTTTAATGACTATTGCAACTATAGGAGCCTTTTTTATAGGAGAATTTCCTGAAGCAGTTGCAGTTATGCTTTTCTATCAAGTAGGAGAACTATTCCAAAGTTATGCAGTTGATAAATCAAGAAAATCAGTTTCAGAACTAATGGATATAAGACCAGATTATGCTAATCTTTATCATAATGAAAAGACTGAAAGAGTAGAACCTAATAAAGTTAAAATTGGTGATATTATCTTAATAAAACCAGGAGAAAAAATACCTTTAGATGGTATAGTAGTAGAAGGTAACTCTTTTCTTAATACTCTTGCTCTAACAGGAGAATCTATGCCAAGAAGTGTAATCGAGGGTGATGAAGTACTAAGTGGTTGTATTAATAATGAAGGAATACTAAAAGTTAAAGTAACTAAAGAGTTTGGTGAATCTACTGTTAGTAAAATCTTAGACTTAGTAGAAAATGCTAGTAGTAGAAAATCTAAATCAGAAAACTTTATAAGTAAATTTGCTAAATATTACACTCCAATAGTTGTAATAATCGCTATTCTTCTTGCATTTATTCCTCCTTTAATATTAGATACTAACTTTAAAACTTGGATATATAGAGCCTTATCATTCTTAGTTGTCTCATGTCCCTGTGCCTTAGTAATATCAATACCTCTAAGTTTCTTTGGAGGAATTGGTGCCTCATCTAAAATAGGAGTTTTAGTAAAGGGTAGTAACTATCTAGAAGCCCTTGCAAACACTGAAATAGTTGTTTGTGATAAAACAGGAACCCTAACAGAAGGAATATTCAAAGTCCAAAAAGTTAATGCGATAGATTACTCAAAAGAAGATTTATTAAAATATACAAGTTATGCAGAGAATTACTCTAATCATCCAATTGGCTTATCTATTAAAGAAGCTTATGGTAAAGATATTAATGAAAAACTAGTTACAAAAACTAAAGAACTTAAAGGTAAAGGAGTTATTGCCAAAGTAGATTCTAAAGAAGTTTTAGTAGGTAATGAGAAATTAATGGCAGAGTATAATATTGACTATAAAAAGAGTAATGATATAGGAACTATTATTTATATTGCTATTGATAAAAACTATGCCGGATCTATCACTATCTCTGATAAGATAAAAGAAGATGCTTATAAAGCTGTTAAAGAATTTAGAGAAAATAACGTAAAAAAAATAGTAATGTTAACAGGAGATAGAGAAGAAATTAGTAAAAATGTCTCAAAAGAATTAAAGTTAGATAAGTATTATGCTGAACTACTTCCCCAAGATAAAGTTAAAAAAGTAGAGACTTTAATGCAAGAAAAAAGTATTGATGGCAAATTAGTCTTTATCGGAGATGGTATTAATGATGCTCCTGTTCTAGCCTTATCAGATATCGGTGTAGCGATGGGAGGACTTGGTAGTGATGCGGCGATTGAAGCAGCAGATATCGTAATTATGACAGATGAACCATCTAAACTTGCAAATGCTATTAAAATAAGTAAAAAGACAATGCAAATAGTAAAAGAGAATATTGTATTCGCTATTACAGTTAAAATACTTGTATTATTACTAAGTGCCCTAGGTATCGCTACAATGTGGGCAGCAGTCTTTGCCGATGTTGGTGTATCAGTTATCGCTATCATTAATGCTTTAAGAATACTAAGAGT
>CASEDN010000052.1 GCA_949286645.1 uncultured bacterium | reverse complement strand
CAGTAATCTCTTGTAGGAACAACTGCTAGTAATACTCTTCTTTTCTTTTGTAAGAAACCACCTTTAACATCGAATATTGTAACTGTATGATGTAATGTATCTATTAGATATTCTTTTACTTGTTTTTCTTTACTTGTTGTTATGTAGAATGCTTTATTTTTAGATATTCCTAGTATTACTTTATCTATTACAAAACCGCTGATATAGATAATTATAAAGGCGTATAACATCATATTAAAGCCAAAGTAGACTCCACCTATTAGGACAACGATAAAATTAATTACCATAGTTGTTTTAGCAAGAGATATATGAAAGTATTTATAGACTATTTGACTAATTATATTTAATCCACCATTACTAAAACCTACTTTATACATGAGACCATTGGTTATTCCTAGAAGTATCCCTATTAAGATACTCATTAAGATTAAGTCAGATGTATCTATTACAATATATCTTGCTAGGGGTTCTGTTAGGGATACAAATAAAGGATAAACTAGAGTTGCGATTAATGCACCGCTTGTTTGATCTAGTCCTAGAAATAAATAACTTAGTCCTAACAAAATGAGTGAACCTACTAAAATAACTAATGAGGGAGATATATCAAAGATGTGATTTAGTATTATGGCAACACCATTCATTCCTCCTGTTACTAAGTCTGTTGGGTATAGTAAAAGATTAAATACTAATGATGAGATAAAAAGACTAAATATTAAAACTCCATATCTATACCATAGTTTAGTCTTATCTATTTTTACCACTACTAAGCACCACCTTTTACTTCATAGGAATCCATGGCAACAAAGAAAGCGCTTTTATCTATGTTATGGATTCCTTCTTTTAATTTATAGTATTCTCTTGTTGGAACAACACTCATTAGAACGGTTTGATTTTCACTGTTATAACCGCCTTTAGCATTAAACTCTGTTACTCCATGTTTAAGTTCATTTATAACGAAGTCTTTAACTTCTTTTTCTTTACTAGTAATAATATAAAAAGCTTTAGAATCAGATATTCCTAAGACTACTTTATCTGTTAGAGTAGAGATTAAGTAAAGGATTATAAGTGAATACATTAAGTGATTAAAACCAAAGACAAAAGCTCCTATTACAATTATGGTACCATCAGTAAAGAACATACTGTTACCAAGACTAATTTTAAATATTTTAGAGACTATCATATTTAGTATATCTGTTCCACCTGTAGAATAACCTGCTCTAAATATAAGACCAGCACCTATTCCTTGTAATACTCCTCCAAAGACAGCGATTAGTATCATCTCACTTTCTTTAAAACTTATATAAGTAGATAAATGTTCTGTTAAACTTACAAATATTGGAAAAAGAATAGAGCCAAGTATTGTCGCTTTAGTTTTTTCTTTACCTAAAACTAAGAATGATAATATTATTAATAAAATATTAGCGACAGAGATAATAGTTGAAGGATTAAGACCAAAGAAATGTTTTAATATTAAAGAGAAACCGCTCACTCCTCCTGCTACTAAGTTATTAGGTGACATGAAAAGATTAAAGGCTAGTGCAACTAGAAAGCAGCCTATAATAAATTCTATTAATTCTTTAATTCTAATCTTTTGTTTTATCACTTTCTTCATTTAGTCCTCCTTTTAGACTACTTTCAATAAAACTATCTATCTCTCCATCTAGTACTCCTTTAGTATTGCTGGTTTCATAATTAGTTCTATGATCTTTAACTAGAGAATAAGGATGTAAAATATAACTTCTTATTTGACTACCAAAATCTATATTAGATTGAATACCTTTTTCTTTAGCAAGTTCTTGTTCCTTTTTTTGTTCTTCTAATACATATAACTTACTTTTTAATACTTGTAAAGCAGTTTCTTTATTTTGAATTTGACTTCTTTCATTTTGACAAGTTACAACTATTTTAGTAGGTAAGTGAGTAATACGTACGGCACTATCAGTAGTGTTTACTCCTTGACCACCGGCACCTGTTGAACGATAGACATCTATTTTTAAATCTTTTTCATTTATATCTATTTTAATATCTTTAGATATTTCTGGAGTTACATCAATACTTGCAAAAGAAGTATGACGACGATTAGACGAGTCAAATGGTGATAATCTAACTAGACGATGAACTCCTTTTTCATTTTTTAAATAACCATATGCATATTCACCTTTTACTTTAAAAGAGACACTCTTAACTCCTGCTTCTTCACCTGCTTGATAGTCAAGTAGTTCTATTTTAAAGTTCTTTTTCTCACAGTATCTTGTATACATTCTATAAAGCATATTAGCCCAGTCACAAGATTCAGTTCCTCCTGCACCAGGATGTATTTCAACGATACAGTTGTTTTTATCATATGATTTATTAAAGAGTAGATAGATACTTAAACTCTTTAAATTTTCTTTTATAGTCTTATTATCTTCCTTAATTGTTTGTAATAATTCTTTATCACTTTCTTCATCTAGCATTTCTAAAAGTTCTATGGAATCTAATATCTTTTTCTTTAAGTCTATTAACTTAGATGTTCTTTCCTTTAAACTCTTTAACTCATTTATAATAGTCTCTGCTTTACTAGGATCGCTCCAAAAGTCTTCTTTAGTAGTTTCTTTTTCTAGTTCTTCTTGTTCTTTAAGTTTTTTATCAGTGTCAAAGTGACCTCCATAAACTTAGTATTTCTTCTTTTTCGCTTGTTAATTCTCTTAATAATTCATTTTTATTCATTCTTACCAACTCTCTTTATTAATATTATACAAGATATTTATTTTTATAACAATTATTAAAAGAAAAAAAGAAGTCTATTAGACAACAGACTTCATCTTATCGATTATAATTCTATCGAAATCTTTATCATTTAAATTTCCCCAGGAATTCTCATCTTCATCTTTATATGGGCCACCTACTGTAGATGTTACATTACCATTAGATGTTATAATTAGTTCGTTTTTAATTGTAAGAGTACCTCTATCTAATTTTATATCTATAGGAGATAGATAGTTTTTATATGCTCTATTACCACCGACTCCATTTTCTTTAGCATTACCATCATTTAATATTCTTTCTTTAGGTATTTCTCTTGGTTCAAAGAAACTCTTATCTATATATGGTAACTTTTTGTATTTATTTAACACTTCCTTACTTGGTCTTTTATGAAACTGGTCATTAGATATTTCAAATACTAATCTTGTGTCCTTGCAGTTTTCTTTGTTTTTTAGATATGTCATTAATCTATCTAGAGCATTTATTATTTCATCACTATAGATAAGACCATTAGTAATAAAATTTATATTACTAGTGATAGATACAGCTTCTTCTATGATGGTATCTATTAAATAAGAAACTATATTAGGTACTAATGTTGGTTCTCCTCCTGCTATTGATAAGTATTTCATTTCTTTAATCTTATAGTTAGGATTTTTTAAGACTTTATCAATTATCTCTTTAGTCATGTCAATAGATTCTGCTTTTCCTTTACAACAATGAAGACAACTCTCATTACATCTTCTTGTAACTTCAAAAGCAAGCATTCCTGTATTTATTTCCATATAATTCAACTCCTCGGTAGATATACTAACACTTTTAAAAAAAATGGGCAAATATTTAGTATATTTTAAATAAATCTACATATAGTATTAATGAGGAAGGTTCACTGTTAAGTGTGAAGATCCTCATATATATAGATTTAGGAGCCAATTTGGCTCCTTATTTTTTTAGTTTTTTAACATGATGATAATTAAGGTTATACTCGCTTAAGCCATTATACATATTCATAAATGCTATATTATAAGGCTCATATCTACTGCCACTATTTCTAAAGCCAATACTATATGTAGGAAAGTCAGTCTCATCAATACCTTGGACAAATGTTATAGAATATGCATCTTCTTGCTTTTGTATTTCTAAGCTACTAGCAAGTTCTAACAGCATATCATCTGATTTCCATTTAACAACATCATCTTGAAATAACGCTTCATAAGCATCATCGTTTTTTATTTATTTCAACCATAATTACTTCTCCCTCTAATACGATCTTAATTGCTTTTATTGGTAATCCTAGTATGAAAACACTTTTTTTATAGGTTCTTAAAGTATTTTACAATTTCAGATACATTAACTGTATCAGTAGTATTGTCTTTTGTATTTTCTATAGAATAATTTTCTCCATCAAATTTATTACCTAATATAATCATTTTAGGTGTACCTAATACATATACATCATTAATTCTATTACCAATAGTTAGATTATCTCTATCATCGATAATAGCATTAATATTATTATCAGTTAACTCTTTATATAGTTCTTCTGCTTTTTCCTTATTATTCTCATTATAAATTATTTGCACTTTATAAGGAGCGATTTCATAAGGTAAGGCAAACCCTTTAATTTTATCATCTTTTCTAATAACATTATTTTCTATTAGACAAGCGATTATTCTACCTAGTCCTATACCATAGCATCCCATATAATATGGCTTATTATTACCATTTTCATCTATATAGAACAGTTTCATGCTTTCTGAATATTTTGTTCCTAATTGGAAATTATTACCTAATTCTACTGCTTGGAACTCTTTTAATTTACTAGTATCAGTTATATTTAATTGTTTTAAATAGTCATCTTTATTATCAAATTCTAATACTTCTTTGTTAATACCTAGATTTTGTTCTTCATCATAAAGGACAGTATCTTCTCCAAGTTTAGTTGCTGCTTGGAACTCTTCGGCAACACTTCCACCTATTACACCATTATCACTTACTGTAGGCATTATTTTAATACCTAGTCTTTTAAAAATATTTAAGTAAGCTTCATGCATTAGGTCATATGTTTTTCTCATATCTTCTTCTGTTTTATCAAAAGAATATGCATCCATCATGACAAATGTTCTTGGTCTAAAAAGATAACCTCTAGTTCTTATTTCTTTTCTAAACTTCTCTCCAATTTGATAGTATATAGCAGGTAAATTTTTATATGAAGGAAGTCTATTGGCACCAAATAGAGTTGCACACTCTTCTGCTGTTGGTGCAAGTCCATATTCTCCTAGATTATTATCTAGAGTAAACATAATATCTCCTTCTTTAGTATACATATCCCATCTATTGGATTGTTCCCATATTTTCTTTGGTTGTAGTTTAGGAAACTCTACTTGAATACATCCTGCTTTATCTAATTCTTCAATAATAATATTTTCAACAATTCGCTCTAATTTGGTCCAAAGATTTCCATATCCATAAATACCACTTTCATATTGATAAAGTTCCCCTAGTTTCATTAAAATATCTTGACCAGAATAGTTCTTATCAATATCATTTAAGTTAATCTTTTTAATATTTAATCTCTTCAGTCTCATAATAATTCCTCTTTTCTTTAATGATATTATATGGGTATTTTTCTAGTACGTCAAATTAAAATTAAAAGATGCTATTGTAAAAAAAGCATCTTTAGCTTTTTCCACAGATACTGTGGATATTTTTAATTGTTTGATTCTTTTATGTATTTTAACTCACCCATTCGTGATGTAGGGATGAAACCAGCTTCACTTGCAATAACATCAGGAATTCTATTAACAATCGCTGCACAAGTTAATCTTACTGTATCTGGTTTTTCAATTACTAGGGTTGTATCAGGTTCACCACAGATTGTCCACTCATTTCTATCAAACTCATCTTTATTGTAAACCTTTCCAATACATTCTGTTTCTAGAGTAATACCCTCTTTTGTTTCTGTTGTAACAACAGCGCTCATACCTGTAGCCATACCAGATTTAACTGTCATTCCTAAAGTACTAGATTCAATATCATAATCATTGAATTGAGGTACACATTTTTGACGTTGACTTACTACTGTTAAACCTAATTTATCGCAAAGCCAACCATTTACATTCCACATATATGATGGGGCATAATTACCGCTTTCAATTACTTTCATTCTTTCTTCGTCACTTATTTCATCGGCACTTGCTACTTGGGCATCAAACTCTTCTTTTGTAAGACCTGCTCCATGAGCTTTAGCAAGAGCAATACCATAGTCTTCTACATTGTAAGAAGAACTTCCTTTTATCTTAGTAATATTATGACTTGATCCGATTAAAGTAGTAATTAGATTACCCCAGAAAGCATCTTGATAACCACTACCTGTAATTGTACAATTATTTTCTTTGGCAAGTTTATCAATTTTTTCTGTTAAAGTAGGGTTAGAGTTCATTGGGAAGAATGCTTCTTCACAAGTAGTAATAGCATTAACTCCACATTTTGCACATACCATTAAGGCATCTTCTACATCAGAAAGTAAACTCATAGTTGTAACAATAACACAATCAGGTTTTAATTCAGTTAGAAGTTCTTCTGCCTTATTAGCATTATCAACAACTACTCCTACTTTATCTCCTCCCATAATTTCTCCAATATCTTTTCCTATAACATCTGGATTAATATCGACAGCCCCTACTATAGTACCACCATTTTCTATGACAAATTTCATAGTATAGACACTCATTTTTCCACAACCATATTGGAATATTCTTAATCCTTTCATTTTTACCATCCTTTCTATATTTATTATAGCATTTTAACTCTACTAAAATATGTAATTAACAAAAAAGTTATACTTTTTAGCATAACTTTACATTTTTATTGAGTATTTGTTATCTTCAACAACTCTTCTTTTTCTATTTCCTTAATAGACTTTTCTGGAGTGGGCATTTTTTCAGGCATGGTACCACCAATTTTCCTAATTGTTTGTCTAACCGCTTGTCCTACTGTATGATGTGTTTTACAAGCATCATCTTCATTATTAACTTTTTTATTTTTCAACACTTCATCAGTTTGGCTTATTCTAAATAGATTAGCAGCTAATTCTGTACTTCCCATATAATCTAATATATCTTCTTTAGTCGGATCAATGCCTTTCCTTTTGGCAATTTGCTTTGCTGTTTCTCCGGCATATAAGCCTCTATATCCATAATCATTGAATCTACCATAATTATTTACACCTGCTTTCTTAGCTGTGTCAAATAGATATTTATTTTTATTTTTTACATTAATTTTAGTATATAATCTTTTCTCATCTTCTGATAGTTTTGAATATTCTTCCTCTGTAATTTCCATTTTTCTAGTTTGAATAGCAAAATAAGTTTGTCCTAGTGCAACAGTCTTTTTTCTTGGATCAGAATTTTGCACTATTAAATAGCATGCATATCTAGAAAGTTTATAATCTTCTATAATTTTTGGCTTTGCTCCACTTGGCATTGGCACCGTTTTGCCGACGTCGGCAAAATGGTCATTTACATTACTGTTACTAATATTACATGATATTTTTGATTTATCAATTACTTTTTTAAAATTGCCCCATTTAGAATATCCTAGGGCTATCATTAGTTCTCTTGCTTCCCAATATTCATTTCCTAACTCATCAATATGTCTAATATCATCAAATGTTTTTTCCTTGTATTCCTCAATATTTCTCATCTAAAACCTCCTGCTTAAAATAGTTCAATATTCTTATATGGGTAGTTATATCATTATTAGGTTAACTAACCAATTTTTATAACTAAAATATATCATATAAAATTTATGTTCGTCAATACATAAATTCGATTTGTGATTTTTTTCTTATCATATAAAAAATCTCGTTGGTTCCTAATAGGAACCAACGAGATTACTTTCCACAACACTGTTTATATTTCTTACCACTTCCACATGGACAAGGGTCATTTCTACCTACTTTTTTAACTTTCTTAGGTGTTTTCTTTGTATCTTTGACATCATTAGTCTGTTGATTCTTTGCAACTTGTTTTCTTTCAATGTTTTGTCTTATTTCTGCTTTAAGTAAGAATACTGTTATATCTCCATCTATTTTTTGAAGCATATCATCAAATAGTCCATAACCTTCTGTAGTATATGCTCTTAGAGGGTCATCTTGTCCATACTGACGAAGATAAATTCCTTCTCTTAAGTGACTCATTACATTTATTTGTTCCATCCAGTAGTTATCTATAACTTGTAGAGATAAAGCTTTTTCAAATTCATTACTAATTTCTACAGGTACTTCTTTAATTTTAGATTCATATTCTCCTTTAGCTTTTTCATAAATATATTCTATTATATCATCAGCATCTCTATTTTCTAATTCTACTTTGCTTATATCATTCTTTAGTAAGTTTTCATTAGCAAAATCTGTAATACTTTGTAATTCTTCTTCAGTAATTGTACTATCCGCATTTCTTGATTTAACTAAGTCTGTAACATGATTATGAATAGAATTTAACACTGTTTCATGAATAGATTCACTATCTAGGATTTCATTACGTTTACCATACATGATTTCTCTTTGAGTATTCATAACATCATCATATTGTAGTAAATGTTTTCTAGCATCAAAGTTATTTCCTTCTACACGTTTTTGAGCAGTTCCTATCGCTTTTGTAAAGGTTTTACTTTGAATAGCTTGATCTCCAAAACCAAAGCTTTTCATCATTTCTCTAATATGTTCACTACCAAATCTAATCATTAAGTCATCTTCCATAGAAACAAAGAACTGAGTATAACCTGGATCTCCCTGACGACCAGAACGTCCTCTTAACTGATTATCAATACGACGTGATTCATGACGTTCCGTACCTATTACACAAAGTCCTCCAAGTTCTCTTATTTCATCTGATAGTTTGATATCGGTACCACGTCCAGCCATGTTAGTAGCGATAGTAACAGAACGATGTTCTCCAATTTTAGAAATAATTTCTGCTTCACGAGCATGGTTTTTAGCATTTAATATTTCATGAGGAATATGAGCTTTCTTTAATAAGTCACTAATTAATTCACTGGTTTCAATTGCTATAGTACCAATTAAAACTGGTTGTCCTTTATCATAACGACTCTTTACCTCATTAATAATAGCTTTATACTTAGCGCTACGTGTTGCAAATACTAAATCTGGAGCATCTACTCTTACAACTGGTTTATTAGTAGGTATTTCAATAACATACATATTATAAATATCTCTAAACTCTTCTTCTTCTGTTTTAGCAGTACCAGTCATACCTGATAGTTTTTTATACATTCTAAATAAGTTTTGGAAGGTAATAGTGGCAAGTGTTTTAGTTTCTTGATTGATTTTAACTCCTTCTTTAGCTTCTATCGCTTGATGAAGTCCATCACTATAAGCTCTTCCTTTCATTAAACGTCCAGTAAATTGGTCTACTATTACTATTTCATCATCTTGAACAACATAGTCTACATCTTTTTTCATAGCATAGTTAGCACGTAGAGCTTGGTTAATATAATGAAGTAGAGTAGCATTTTCTATTTCATATAGATTTTTAATCTTAAACATTTTCTCTGCTTTTTCACTACCTTCATCAGTAAGTGATACACTGATGGTACTTTTACCTGTCTCATCACAGATATAATCAGTCTCTTCTTTAAGAGATTTTGCAAATTTATCAGCATCTATATATAGGTTGGCACTATGTTGTGCTCCTCCTGATATTATTAATGGAGTTCTCGCTTCATCAATTAGAATAGAGTCAACTTCATCGACGATAGCAAAGTTTAGAGGACGTTGTACTCTATTTTCTTTTCTAATTACCATGTTATCTCTTAAGTAATCAAATCCTATCTCATTATTAGTTGAATATAAAATATCACAGTTATAAGCTTCTTGTTTCTCTTTAGGAGACATATCTCTTGTATTAACACCTACAGTTAAACCAAGAAATCTATGTATTCCTCCCATCCATTCAGCATCACGAGTTGCAAGATATTCATTAACTGTAATAATATGAACACCTTTTCCTTCTAAGGCATTAAGATAAGCAGGCATAACACAAGTTAAGGTTTTACCTTCACCAGTTTTCATCTCTGCTATATTTCCATAGTGAATAGCTAGTGCACCTAGTACTTGAACATAGAAAGGCTTTTCTCCTATAACACGGTATGATGCTTCTCTTGCAACAGCGAAACCTTCTACTAAAATATCTTCTAGTGTTTCTCCATTTGCTAATCTTTCTTTAAACTCTTCTGTTTTATGTTTTAATTCATCATCACTTAACTTAGTCATCTCTTCATCAAGAGCGACTATTTTGTCAGCTTGTGCTGTAAACTTTTTTAATTCTTTATATTCATGATCAAATAGTTTTCTAAATAATCCCATTTATAAACATCTCCTTGCATAATGTATTTTATCAAAAAATAAAGATAATAAAAAGGTTTTAAGGTTATTTTGTCAAAAAAAGAATGATATTTTTAATATCATTCCTTGTTTACTGGCTTCATTTAGCTTTACTCGGCCTCTATTATACCATAGCCACCATTTTTTCTTTTATAAACCACTGCTTCTTT
>CASEDN010000051.1 GCA_949286645.1 uncultured bacterium | reverse complement strand
TATTAAAAAGACTGTACTTGGTTATGGTTCTGCTTTGAAGTTATCTTTTAATAATATTAAGACTAAGAAAGGTAGAACATTCTTAACATCTTTTGCAGCATCTATTGGTATTATTGGTATTGCTTTAATACTTTCATTATCTAATGGTTTTCAAATAAAGATAGATGAGTATGAAGAAGATACTTTGTCACAGATGCCTATTACTATTAGTACGCAAGCGATGGATGTTGATGAAGAAGCTATGCAACAGATGATAGAAGGTAATAAGGAACATAAAGAATATTCTAATAAAAAGATTATTTATCCTCGTGATAATAATCTAGAGACTATGATGCATATTAATAATTTAGATAGTGAATATATAGATTATATAGAGTCTATGGATAAGAATAATGTTTCTGCTATTAGTTATGAATATGGTACTACTTTAAATGTTGTTACAAAAATGGCTGATGGTTCATATAAGAGTGTTCCTACTAGTACTAATTATAGTATGTCTACTACATCAATGACAGGTGTTATGGGATGGAGTTTATATGCTGATAAAGTTAATGGTAAGAGTATGTTAGAAGATAATTATGATGTGTTAGCAGGAAATATAGATAAAGATACTCCTGGTATTGTAATTGCTGTTAACTCTCGTAATGAACTTGATAGTAGTACATTGGAACAACTTGGATTTGATACGAGTGATAATATATCTTTTGAAGATATTTTAGATAAAGAATTTAAAGTTATTCCTAATGATGTTTATTATGATAAGATAAATAATTACTTTGTACCAAGTACTGATTATGAAGAGATGTATAATAGTGAAGATGCTATTACGATAAAGGTTAATGCTATTATAAGAGGTAAAGAAGATAAGAGTACTATAACTCAGTCTGGAATTTATTATAATTCTGCTTTGGTAGATGAAGTTATTAATAAAAATAAAGATAGTGAGATAGTTAATAGACAAAAGGAAGTAGATTATAATGTTTTGACAGGACAGGCTTTTGATACTACAAACTCTACAGTTACTAAAGATAATATTTTAGGTGTATTAGGGGCAGATGTTATGCCATCTATTATTTATATCTATCCAAAAGATTTTGATACTAAAGATTATATTACTGATTATTTAGATAACTATAACGATGAGAAAGATGCTGATGAACAAGTTTTATATACTGATTATGCTTCTTTAATTAGTACACTTTCTGGTAGTATTATGGATGCAGTTACTTATGTTTTGATTGCTTTTTCATCTATTTCACTTGTTGTATCTTGTATAATGATTGCAATTATTACTTATATTTCTGTTCTTGAGAGAACTAAAGAAATTGGTATTTTAAGAGCATTAGGAGCAAGAGGTAAAGATATAACTCGGGTATTTAATGCAGAGACCTTTATTATTGGAGTATGTAGTGGTGTTTTAGGACTTGTTATTGCTTACCTTTTAACATTCCCAATAAATTCTTTAATAGAGAGTTTAGCAGGCCTTCCTAATGTTGCTAATCTTAATCCAGTTCATGCAATTATACTTCTTTTGATTAGTGTAACTTTAACAGTGTTAAGTGGATTTATTCCATCAAAGATGGCTAGTAAGAAAGATCCTGTAATTGCTCTTAGGACAGAATAACTTTCATAATTTAGAAAACTTTGCTATAATAAATTAGTAAAGTTTTTTTGCCGGCTTAGCTCAGATGGTAGAGCAACTCATTCGTAATGAGTAGGTCAAAGGTTCGAATCCTTTAGCCGGCACCATTTAATGGATAGTGTATATTTTATTTTATAAATTCTTTTTCTTTGGTTGAAAAGATGAGTTCATCATGTTATGATAATAAATGAAAGATAAGGGGATAAAGTGTGAAAGGCGGTGTTTTATGGATAATGTTATTAACTTTTTTAGGGATACGTTAGATGGTCCTTTTTATATCGTTTGGGTAGTGGTTTTAGTTATTCTTATCTTTGCTTGTATTGGTTATTTAGCTGAAAAAGGTATTAAGAATAAAAAAGAAAAAGAAAAATATGCTACTGTTAGTGATACTAATAATACAGAGGTTGTTCAAGATGCTGTAGTTAGTGAACCTGTTAATAATACACAAGTTATGAGTACTTCTGTTACAACCCCAGTTAGTGAGCCTGTTAGTATTGGTACTGCTACAACTGGTGTAGAAGTTGCTTCAACAGTTAGTGAGGTTACAACTACACCTGTTCAGGATGTGAATTCAACTGTAGTACAACCAGTTGATTTATCACAGCCTAATAATAATGTAGTTACACCTGATGTTGCTAGTTCACAGATTGAACCAACTACTAATGTGGTTAATAGCCCATCTAATGAAGTTAATAATGTAGTAATTCCTACTATTAATCAAGATGGAAATAATAATACAGTTTAGAAACAGTTAGGAGAGATTTTATGGTTATTACTGTTACAAGTGTTTTGACAATTTTAAGGAAAATTGTCGATATATCGATTGTTTGGTTAATGTTTTATATAATTTTAAAAAATATTAGAAATAGTGTTAAACTTACTCTTTTGTTTAAGGGAGTAGTAATTATCATTGTTTTAAAGATAATTAGTGATTTGTGTGGTTTTACAACTGTAGGACTTCTTTTAGAGTATGTTATTATGTATGGACCGCTTGCTTTAATTGTTATATTTCAGCCGGAGATTAGAAATATTCTTGAACAGCTCGGTAGGAACCAATTATTAGGTCGTCATAAAGTTCTTACTGTTGATGAAAGAGAACATTTAGTATATCAATTAACTCAAGCGATGGATTATTTAAGAAAAAATAAAATTGGAGCTTTAATCGTATTAGAGCGTGATATTAGTTTAGGTAATTATATAGATAAAGCTAAGAAACTTTATGCAGACTTATCAAGTGATTTATTAATTGCCATATTCTATGAAGGTAATCCTTTACATGATGGTGGTGTTATTATTCAAGGGGATCGTGTAACTTGTGCAGGAGCAGTTTTCCCTACTAGTAGTAGTACTAAAATAAATAAAAGACTTGGTACTAGACATAGAGCAGCACTTGGTATTGCTGAAGAGACTGATGCTATTGCTTTAGTAGTATCAGAAGAGACAGGAAGACTTTCTGTTGCTATTAAAGGAGAGCTTTTCTATAATTTATCAATTGATGATGTTAGAATGATGTTAATTAATGAATTAAAGCCTAAGACTGTTAGTGAATACGATGAAGATGAAATAGAAGAGGAAGAGATATATGAAGAAGATAATTAGAGGTATTGGAAAATTTTTTCGTCATATAGGTGCATTCTTTGATAAGTGGTTAATTACTCCTATTACTAAGTTAATTTTAAAAATTGTAGAATTTTCTAAAAGTAATAGTAAAGGTTTAGAGCGACTTATGGGAAAGAAACAAACCTTAATAGTTATAAGTTTAGTCTTGGCTTTAGCAGTTTTCTTTATTATAGATAGTGAAGGTAATACTTTAGTAGATCAATATGCTGAGATACTTTATGATCAGAAAGTAACTGCTACATATAATGAAGAAGCTTATGTAGTGGAAGGTTTGCCTGATAGTGTTGATATAACTTTAGTTGGACAAAAAAGACATATCTTTTTGGCAAAACAATCTCCAAACGGAGGTGTAACAGTTGATTTAACTGGTCTTAAACCAGGTCAACATAAAGT
>CASEDN010000050.1 GCA_949286645.1 uncultured bacterium | reverse complement strand
CGTCTTTACCTCTTTTAGCCCATCTAATAGTACGCTCTACACTATTTTTTAAATATTCATAAGATGCACTAGCAGGAGGACATTCATCAAAACTCATGGCAATATCACTATCTAATTTATTTTGTATTTCAATAGATTTTTCAGGTGTTAGGAATAATGCTTTACCATCTATATGACTTTTAAAATGTACTCCTTCTTCAGTTATATCTTTCTTTTTATTTTTAGCAAGAGAAAAGACTTGGAAACCACCACTATCTGTTAATATAGGTCCATCATAGTTCATAAATTTATGTAATCCACCAGCTTTATTAACTATATCTTCTCCTGGTCTTAACCATAAGTGATAAGTGTTGGCAAGAATAATGCCTGCTCCTGTTTCTTTAACTTCTTCAGGACTTAGTCCTTTAACAGTTGCCTTTGTACCTACAGGCATAAATATAGGTGTTTCAACAGTACCATAATTAGTTTTTATTATACCAAGTCTTGCTTTAGTATTCTTTTCAGTTTTAATTAAATTATATTCTATCTTCATAATTCCTCCTGTAGAAAAAGAAGCCTAACCTCTTCTTTTCTTTTGATATGTAAGTGGATCTTTGGCAAGTGTTTCATTCATATTATTATTAATATCATAAACAATTCCATTACCAATTACTACTTTATTATATAGTGTAGAGTAATAATGATAACTAAAATCTTGATTATCTTTAAGTCCTATAATTTCTTCTCCTAAAGGGCTTATCGCTTCTATATAGTCTGTATTAAGTTCAGTAGAAACTGCTTGATTAATAATCTCTACTCTTCTATTTTGAATATGTCCATCTTCAAAAGTCATAATACTAACTTTACTACCAATTCCTATCTTATTATCTAATGGTGCTTCTACTATTTTAGCTTCTCTAAACATCTTATTAACAATACCTAATCTAGCATAAATAGACCAAATACTAGAATAAACACTTTCTTCTTTTTCTATATTACTATTATCTATATCAATAATCTCACCTGTATAAGTAGTAGTTCTACATTTACCATTTTCTTTATATGAAAAATTTTCTTTAACATAATCTCCTTTATGTTTAACGAAAATTCTAGATGCTACTGTACTATTAGCATTAATCTCACTATGAACATCATACTCATCTTTATCAACAATTGTATACATCCTTGTTTTATTATTTTTATTTTTTAAAGTAATAATAGAACCTACCATTATTCTATCTTCATATTTTTTTAACTTTGCTAAAGAATTTCTTAATCTTTCCTGTTCTTCTTTTAATAACTTAAACTGACTTAATGTTATCTCATGTAGTTTGTTTAACTCTTTAGTATCATTTTTCATATAAGCTTTCTTTCTTATTATTTCATTTTTCTTAGAAATTCTAGCAGATTTAGGTCTAGACATTATAAAATGTATATCTTTATTAGATTTCTTTATGATTTTAACTATCTTACCCGTAATAGTAATAGCATCTTTTCTTCCTTCTAAATTAAACGTATAAGAAAACTCATCATCGATAGTTTTACCCCAAACTGCTTTACCTAAGTTACTATCATATGGCATATAACCTTTATCCTGATTAATATTAGCTCTTGTAAGTCCTATTGGATTTTCTACTAAAGTATAAGTTGCCTCTTCTTTTGAATCATCGTATAGGACTGTAAATTCTGTTCCATAATTAATAGTATCAGACTCTTTTAAATCAATAAACTCATTTTCTTCTAAAGCACTTTTATAAGATTGCAATTTAGCTCGTATATTACTATAACTACTTGATTCTAGAGTAGTATCTACATATTTTACAAATCCTAAATCCATCGTTGTTTTCTCAGCGTTTTTAAAGTATTCTTCATAGTCTTTCTTCTGCTCTTCTAAACGTTTTATCTCATCTCTTAAAGCTTTTACTTGTTCTGGTATTAATATCATATAAATTCCCCCTTTAATGACTAGATTATGTTACCATAGAAAAGCTTATAAGTAAAGAATTATTTACTTCTTTTATTTTCATTTATATAATCATAACTCTTCGTCTCTACAAATATTAATCTTTTCTTAGCATCCATTACTCTCTTTTGAAGTTCTAAAGACATTTCTTTTAGAGTTTTATCTAAAAGATACGCTCTATATTTATTTTTAACGAGTTGTCTAAATCTTTCTATCTCATTTAAGGCTTCATGATAGGCAGTACCTGTATCATCATCACTATTTAAATAGAAGTTTACCATCTTTAAAAGCTTTAAATATTTTTTATAGACTTTATTACTAATAAATACTTTTTGGATATCTAGACTATATATATACACTTTACTATCATGAGACTTAATAGTTAATTCTTTTCCTAAAGTTAAATCTCCATTATAAGTAAAACTCTTTTCTATTATTAAATAATTATTCACCTGAACCATCTCCTTTTAATAAGTCAGGTCTATTTTTTTCTGTTAATTTAATTTGTTGTTCCCTTCTCCATTTATCTATCTTGGCATGATCTCCATTAACTAAGACATCAGGAACACTTAATCCTTCATAAGTTCTGGGTTTTGTATAGGTTGGATAGTCTAACAAATTATCAGAAAATGATTCGTTCTCATAACTTTCTTTTCTTATAACACCATCTATTAGTCTTGTAATAGAATCTATTAAGACCATACAAGGTATTTCTCCTCCTGTTAAGATATAGTCTCCTATAGATATTTCCATATCACAAATAGTTTTAATTCTCTCATCAAAACCTTCATAATGGCCACAAATAATAATTAAATGTTTTTCTAAAGATAAATCTATTGCCATTCTCTGTTTGTATAACTTACCACTTGGTGTTAATAATATTACTTTAGAATTTTCACTTCTTAAAGCCTTAACTGCATCAAATATAGGTTGACACATTAAAACCATACCAGCTCCTCCTCCATAAGGAGTATCATCTACTTTTTTATGAGTATCTTTACTATAATCTCTAATATTATGGACATTAATTTCTACTAAATTATTATCTAAAGCTCTTTTAATAATAGATTCATCAAATACACCATTAAACATATCAGGAAACAAGGTTAATACATCTATTTTCATGATTTCCTCCTATAGAAGTTTAACTATAACTTCTTTTTTATTACTATTTATTTTTATAAAATCTTTATGAAATGGTATTAATACTTCATTATTATCTATCAATAATCTAAGTATCTTATAATTATTACCAGTCTCTTCTATATCAAGAATCTTACCATCTATATTATCAGTAGTTTTAACTTTATAGGTTATAAGTTCACTATCTAAGATATCTTCATTATTAAGATTAATATCTTCTTTAGATTTATATAATCTCTTCCCCTTCAAGAACAATACTTCATTTATATTAGTAAACCCTTGAAAAGTAACCATATCATAGTCTTTATGAACTCTATAACTAGTTATTTTATAAGTTTTATCATCTATAATTAAATTACTTCCTATTTTAAATATTTCATCTTTTTGTTTAGTAGTCAAGTTATCCTTTATCCTAAGTTCACCTTTAATACCATGAGTATTAACTATTTTACCTATATATAATTTATTCATTAGATCCATCCATTTCATAAAGAATTATAGAAGTAGCAACACCTACATTAAGACTTTCTACTACATCGTTCATTGGTATATAAATAAATTTATCACTCATGTTTAAATACTTAGGATTAACACCATTACCTTCATTACCTAT
>CASEDN010000049.1 GCA_949286645.1 uncultured bacterium | reverse complement strand
TGTTTACAGTAAGTAAGGAAAAGAGTAATGCCATAAGTATAGTAACAGGTAACTTAACCTATAAACTAGAAGTAGATGGAGAAGAAGGAAATAGTCTAACAGTAGGAGCGAATAGTAGTAAAGAGTTTATAGTAACATTAATTAATCCAAATAATAGAGTAGCCAGGTTTAACTTTTATTATGAAGGAGAACTAGGTAGTGGAGTAGATGCAGGATATATAGAAAGAGAAGGTTATAATAATCCTCCAATAGAAACAGGAGTAAACTTAGAAAAGGAAGGAACAAGTGGAAGTAGTAATAAATATGTAATAAGGATTGTGAACAATACTAGTAGTAATATTACAATAAAGTTAGGAGTAGAAGTAGGATTAGATTATAATGATTTAGAATTACCAAGTAATGGACATTTATTTGAAAAACATAAAAATGAACAAAATGCACCTTTATTAGATGAAGGAATGATACCGGTAAGTTATAATGGTACAGAGTGGGTAAAAGCAGATACAAATAATATAGATAATTCTTGGTATAATTATACAGAACAGAAATGGGCCAATGCGGTAACAGTAAGTAGTGGTACAAGAAGCACATATCAAAATGCTAGTGTAGGGACAGTAGTATCTATGGCTGATATAGAGACAATGTGGGTATGGATACCAAGGTACTCATACTCTATAGGAAGTGAAGATGGTACAAACTATTATGGAAAGAAAGGGGAGTACTTAAGTAGTACACCAACTCAAGCACTACCAGGGGAGATAGATATAAAGTTTGTCTCAGAGAATGTTAAAGATAGAGGAACAGCAAAGTATGTGGTTAGTGAAGGAATAAATGATAATAGTTGGTATACTCCAGATGCCTTTACATTTGGTGATAAAGAGTTAAGTGGAATATGGGTAGGAAAGTTTGAAACGAGTAGTAGTAATCCTAGTGCAGAAAATGGTGGTGGAGATACACTTTCATTAGATCCAATGATAAAACCAAATGTAACTAGTTGGAGAAATATAAATATAAGTAATGCTTTTAATGTAAGTTTAAAGATGAATGATAATGGAAATAGATATGGATTAAGTGAAAGTGTAGATACTCATATAATGAAGAATAGTGAGTGGGCTATAATAGCATACCTATCTCAAAGTAAATATGGAAAGTTAGGAAATACAAACTTTACAGATGCCAATAAAGAGATTTATCAAAATAAAAGTGATCAGTATATAACAGGGTGTAGTTATGGAAGTCCAGGTAGTGCAAATGCAGATTATGGATGTCAATATCAATACAATGTAGAGGTAAATGGGACAGGAGCCTCAACTACAGGAAATATCTATGGAATATATGACATGAGTGGAGGCTCATGGGAATATGTAATGGGAAATTATAATGACACAGTAGGAGATAGTGGCTTTGTTGCAATGCCAGAGATTAAATACTATAACAAATATACAACATATGACCTTTTAACCGCTTGCAATGGAAGAGAATGTCTATCACATGCTATATCCGAAACAAGAGAATGGTATGGTGATCACCTTACTTTCGTTATTGCTACTTGCCCTTGGTTGGTGCGAGGTGGTTTCTATTTTAATTCTTTTCCTGACGTAGGTGTGTTTTATTCAAGTTGTAATTTGGGATTTGTACGTGATTCTATTTCATATCGTTTGCTGCTTATTTCTATTAGTTGATAATGTATAGAGGAGGAAATTATTTCTAGTAAACGAAAGATAATTCATTTTATCTTTTCATCTTTTTTTATTTGTGATAAAATTATAGTTAATAAAAGGATAGGAAGGAGAATGACGTTATGTATCCACTAGGTAAGCAATTTGAAATTAACAGTAACAAATCTAAGAGTGATAATAAATGTACTTATAAAGGAAAACATTATCGTATTACTATTTTAACTGAGAGATTAGTTAGGCTTGAATATAGCCCTAGTGGTGTATTTGTTGATGTTCCCAGTCAATTTGCGTTAAATCGTTCCTTTATGTTTCCTGAATATCAGACTAAACAAGATGCTAAATTTTTAGAAATAACCACTAAATATTTTCGTCTTACTTATGTTAAAGAAGCTCATTTTTTGGGTAGTAAAGTAGATCCTATGAAAAATTTAAAAATAACCTTATTTATGGGTGGAAGAGAAAATGATAGAGATTGGTATTATGGTCATCCTGAAGTTCGCAATCTTGGTGGTAATATGATTAGTGAAGATATTAACACTCCTAGAAGCTTAAAACGAGGGCTTTATTCTCTTGAGGGTTTTGCTAGTATTGATGATAGTAATAGTTTGCTTTTTTATCCAGATGGGACTTTGTATGAGAGAGAGAATGGTAGTCTTGATATATATGTATTTATGTATAAAGATGATTTTTCTTTGGCTTTAAAGGATTATTTTAAACTTACAGGTAATCCTGAACTTATTCCTCGTTATGCTTTAGGAAACTGGTGGAGTCGTAATATTACTTACAGTGAAGAAGATGTTAAAGAGTTAGTTAGTGACTTTGAAAGACGTAATGTTCCTTTAGCGGTTTTCTTGTTAGATAAAGATTGGCATTATCGTGATGTTGGGAATTCTAAAAACTTACATACTGGTTTTACTTTTAATAAAGAATTGTTTCCTGATCCAAGTGGGGTCTCTAAATTTTTACATGAACATAATGTTAGATTTGGGCTTCAGATAGATCCTAGTGAGGGTATTTATCCTCATGAAACCTATTATGCACAAGCTTGTTCTTATCTTGGGGTTAATGATAATAAAATTATTGTTTTTGATCCCTTAAATCCTAAGTTATTAGATGTTTATTTCAAATTGTTCTTACATCCTCTTGAATCTTTAGGAGTTGATTTCTTTTGGCATGATTATAAGGGTGATAATAATGCTTTAAAACTACTTGCATATAATCACTTTAATTATAAAGATATAGGAAGAAATCCTGCAAAAAGAAATATTATGTTAAGTCGTAATGGTATTTTTGCTCCTCATAGATATCCTATTCTTTATGCGGGTAATACGGAAGTTTCTTGGGATGGTTTAAAGGAAATTTCTTCTAGCATGATGTCTGCTGCCAATATAGGAGTTTCTTTTTGGTCTCATGATGTAGGAGGAAATCATGGTGGTATTGAGGAGAGTGAACTTTATATTAGATATGTAGAGCTTGGTACTTTTAGTCCAATTCTTAGATTTCATGCAGCACGTGGTAATTATTATAAAAGAGAACCTTGGAGATGGGATATTAAGACAGAAACAATTGCTAATGATTATTTGCGGTTAAGACATAGATTAATTCCTTATTTATATACAGAAAGTTATAATTATTATAAAAATGCTCAAATGTTAATAGAACCTTTCTATTATAAGTATAAATGGGTAATAGATGATAATAATTATAAATATCAATACTTTTTAGGAAGTGAGCTTTTGGTTTGTCCTATATTAACTAGAAAAGATAGTGTTATGAATAGGACAATACATCGTTTTTATATTCCTGCAGGTATTTGGTATGATTTTAAAACTGGTAAAAAGTTTCCTGGTGATAAGAAGTATGTATCATTTTATAAAGAAGAGGATTATCCCGTTTTTGCCAAGGCTGGTTCTGTAATTCCTCTTTCAAATAGAAGTGATGTTAATAATGTTGGTCTTCCTTTAGATATGGAAATTCATATATTCCCTGGTGTATCTAATACTTATACTCTTTATGAAGATGATGGACTTACTTCTCTTTATAAAGAAGGCTATTACTTAAAGACTGATATCGATTATAATTATATGCAGAATAATTATACGGTGATTATTAGGTCAGTAGAGGGAAAGAGTGGAATTGCCCCAATGAGACGTAATTATAAATTTAGATTTAGAAATACTAAGATGGCAGAATCAGTAACAGCCCATTATAATGAACAGGAAATTAAGATAGAAGCTATGTATATAGAAGAAAATGATTTTGTAGTTGAAGTTAATAATGTTAATACTATTGGACAGTTAACTATTAATTGTAAAGGTAAAGATATTGAGATTGATGCAGTTAGACTTATTAATGAAGATATTGATAGTATTTTGATGGATCTTCAGATTAGTACTTATTTAAAAGAAAAAATTGCTAGTATTACTTTTGGAGATATGCCTATTAAGAAGAAAAGAATTGCTATTCGTAAGTTAAGACGTTCTGGATTATCTAAAGAACACATGAAATTGTTCTTAAAACTTATGGAATATATAGAGAGTGTGTAAAGAGAACTGGCATTCTCTTTTTTCTTGTGATAAAATGTAGTTATGAGAAGAAGGAATATAATCAGAGTGTAATCGGAGGTGGTTTAGTTGAAGGCTATGATAACAGGGGCAAGTAGTGGGATTGGACGTGATATTGCAATAAACCTTGCTAAATTAGATTATGATTTAATACTTGTTGGTAGAAATAGGGAAGCTTTGGAAGAAGTTAAAACTACTATAGATGGGAAGGTTAAAGTTAAGATAATTGTAGTTGACCTTAGTAATTTACAAAAAGTTAAAGAACTTTATGTCTTAACTAAAAATGATGATATTGATATTCTTGTTAATAATGCAGGATTTGGAGTGTTTGGAGAGTTTTTTGATATAGACCTTAATGATGAACTTAATATGTTAGATGTTAATATTAGGGCAGTTGATATGTTATGTAAGTTTTATTTAAAAGATATGATAAAAAAAGATAGGGGGATTATTCTTAATGTATCTTCAAGCGCAGCTTTTATGGCAGGACCATTACTTAGTAGTTATTATGCTTCTAAAAGTTATGTCTATCGTCTTAGTTTAGCGATTAATGAAGAATTAAGAAGACGTAAGAGTAAAGTGCATATTTCTGTTTTATGTCCAGGACCAGTTGATACTAACTTTAATAATAGAGCAGGGGTTAAGTTTGCTGTTAAAGCTTTGAGTAGTAAATATGTGGCAAGATATGCTGTAGAGAAGATGTTTAGTGGTAAGATAATTATTATTCCAGGTTTTAAGATGAAATTTGTTAAGTTTATAGTGAGATTCTTACCGGATAAGTTTGTAACTAGAATTAACTATAATATTCAAAAGAAGAAGGATAAATAATATGAAAGCATTGGTTCGTGTTGATAATTTGATGTTAGGTCCTTTTACAAAGTTTAGTATAGAGATACCTCTTAATTCTTTTATTTTTATTACTGGTTCTAATAATAGTGGGAAGAGTTTATTACTTAAAGTACTTGCAGGAGTAGTTAATGTTAAGAATAAAATTACTTATGATAAAGAGATAATTAAAGATAATAAAGATATCTCTTATATAGGTAATGTCTCTTTTAACTTTGATACTGTTTTAAAGACTATTAGATATTCAGTAGAAAGATTAGGTCTTGATGATGGAAATATTAATACTTTAGTTAAAGATATTGCTAAAGATTTGAAAATAACTAATATACTTAATAGCAAGATTAAAGATTTAAATGAATATGAAAAACTTAGAGTTTTTTTAGCATCTAAAGTCATTTATAATCCTAAACTACTATTATTAGATGACCCATGTCTTTTTTTATCTCCATTAGAAAAAGAAGATTTTATGGGTCTTTTAGAACAGTTAAGGACAAGAGGTATTACTGTAGTTGTTTCTAGTTCTTCAATAGATGAAGTAATCTATACTATTAATAGTATTGTTTATGTACTTGATAAAGGAGTAATTGTTAGTAGTGGAGATATGTTAGAAGTATTAAGTAATGATAGTCTTTTAAATAAAATTGGTTTAGAATTACCTTTTATGGTAGATTTATCTGTTAAATTAGAGTATTATAATCTTGTTCCTAAGATTAATCTTAGTCCTTTGGGGATGGTGGAGCATTTATGGAAATAAAGTTTTCTCATGTTAATAGTAAAATTTTTTCTGATTTATCCTTTGTTATACCTAAAGGAGAGATTACTGGTATATATGGGGAGAATGGGGATAAATTACTTAGATTAATATCTTTAGAAGATGATAGTAAGGGTATTATTTACTTTAATAAAATTAGAAAGTTAAGACGTAATTACTATTTATTCAGAAATGATATTGAACTGGTAGAGAAGAGGTTTGTTAATTTATTTAATATAGATAATATCTATGAGTATTTTATAGAATATATTAGATATAGGAAACTTGAAGTAGATGATATTGATAAAAAAATAAAAGCTTCTTTAAGAATAGTAGGACTTAAGATAGATATTTTAGAGAGACGTATTTCTACTTTGACAGGGAGTGAGTTAAAACTATTACAGTTTGCTTTAGCATTTCTTTCAAATCCTAAAGTAATACTATTAGATGAGCCTTTTAGAGGGCTTGATTTAAATGCTAGAAAGAAACTTATTAGAATAATTAATAGACTTAAAGATAAATTTGCTAGGACTATAGTTATTTATAGTAATAATCCTAATTACTTATATCAATATACTGACTATTTAATAGTACTTAAAGATAATAAAGTGTTAGTAGAAGGTAATTGTAGTGATATTTTCTTTGATAGTAAATATAATATTAAAAGACCTGATATAGTCTCCTTTATATTGTTAGTTAAAGAGAAGAAGAATGTTAAGTTACCTAGAAGGAAAAGTGTTATGGACCTTATTAAAGATATATATTGGAATGTGAAGTGATATTATGAGATTTTTGATTAGATTTAGTTATGATGGTACTAATTTTAAGGGGTATCAGAAACAAGAGGGGTATAGAACTATACAAGGAGAGTTAGAAGATGCTCTTTATAAGATTAATAATAATAAAAGTGTTAAAATAGTCGCTGCAGGTAGAACTGATAAAGGGGTTCATGCAATTGATCAGGTGGCTCATTTAGATTTGGATGTTGATATTACTCCTTATAAGTTAAAAAGAGCATTGAATAGTTATCTGAGTGATGAAATACATATAAATTCAGTGATGGAAGTTCCTGATGATTATTGTGTTAGGTATCATGTTTTAAGAAAAGAGTACCATTATTATATTAATATGAAAGAGTTTAATCCAATGTTGAGAAATTATATTTATCAACATGGTTACCTCCTTAATGTTAGTAGAATGAGAAAGGCAATACATTTTTTTGAAGGTGAACATGACTTTAGAGCTTTTGTCACTGAGAATAATGTTAAAGAAAATTGTGTTAGGACTATATATGAAGCATCTATTACAAGAAAGAATGATATTTTAGATATTAAGTTTGTTGGTAGTGGATTTTTAAGATATCAAGTTAGAAATATGGTTGGTGCTTTACTTAAAGTTGGTACTGGTAAGATAGAGCCTTATGAAGTTAAAAGAATACTTGAAAGTAAAGTAAGAGGTAAGAATGGTGCGACAGCGAAGCCATGTGGTCTTTATCTAGCTAAAACTACTTTGGAGGATGATATATGATAGGTGTTTTAGATTCTGGAATTGGTGGGGTTACTGTTTTAAGAGAGATTTTAAAACAAGGGATAAATGCTAAATTTATTTATTACTCAGATTCTAAAAATAATCCTTATGGTGATAAGAGTGATGATGAAGTCTATAGTATTGTTAAATGGGTAGTTGATTATCTTTTAGATATGGGTTCTATTGCCATTGTTCTTGCTTGTAATACGGCTAGTGCAATTTGTGTTAAGAGGTTAAGAGAAGAATATCCTGATATCTTATTTATTGCAATTGAGCCTGCTTATAAGATGGTACATGATTATAACCCTAAAGGTAAAACTTTAGTTATGGCTACGG
>CASEDN010000048.1 GCA_949286645.1 uncultured bacterium | reverse complement strand
CCCCCCCCCAGGTAACATATTGTAAACGTAATTTCATACTTTTTTACCTTCTTTCTTTATCTTTCTTTACTGTATTATATCATCAACGAGAGATAATAAACAAGCCCATAAATATTAATTTCTTCTATTTTTACTAATTAATTCCAAAGAAAATGTTAATTGTTTTATTCTTTCGATTATCCTTTTAGCCTTTATCTTTTCAGTACCATTATTAGTAATACTTAAAGCATTCTCCAACTCAGTTAAAGTTAAATTAGAAGTAAAAAATGTAGGTAATTCTTCTTCCATTCTATACTGCAATATTGGTCCCAACACTTCATCCCTACTCCAAGATGTAGTATTCTCCGCTCCTATATCATCCAATAATAAAAGAGGTACAGTTTTAATAAAATCAAATCTCTCTTCATAATCACTACCAAAAGACGACTTTAAACTTCTTAAAAGTTCTGGATAATATACTAAAGCAGAACTTATACCTTTCTTGGCAAGTTCATTAAATAAAGCTGAGATTAGATAAGTTTTTCCACTTCCAAAAGAGCCACTCAAATATAAACCTTTGCCCTTTTTATCCCTTAAATACTCATCCATAAATTCTTTAAAATATTTAAATATAGGTAAACGTTTATTATCATCTCTATAAGCCTTAGAAAAAGATGCCCCACTTATTTCTTTAGGTAAATCAAAACAAGTAATATTCTTTTTATAAGCATAAGTATTCTCTTCTTTAATAAACTTATCACAAGGTATATAACTAAAGTTTATAGCATTACCATCTTTTAAAGCCGTATATACATGTCCTTTTAAAGTATTAAGACAATTTTTAAGTCCAGAACAGCTTTTACAATTTTCTTTTTCATTAACTGCATCTTCTATACTTGCTGTATATTTAATTAATACATCACTACTTACATCAAGATTATCTACATACTCTTTGAAGTTTTTATTACTTAATGCTTCTCCATAATAGCTCTTTAACTTAGTAATATCACTTTTCTTTATCAAATTATTTACTTTCTTCATCACTTCACACCCTAACTAAGTATTTTAATATTATCATCTTCTAAAGACTTTTCATAATCATAAACAGCATTTGCAATAACATAGAAAGATGCTCCCATCATAGAAGCCATATTTTCATCCCCCAAATTATAAAAGCGTTCTACTACTTTAGAAGCACTTTCTAAAATAGACCTATAATGTTCATTTTCATCTGCTTTTAACCTTAAACTATCATTATCTAAATCGGTATTAATATACTCATTTAAAAGATATCCTGTACAATAATTAAAACTATAATTTAAACTTTTATAATAGTCTATGTTTGTGAACTCTTCATCAGTCATATTGTTAGCATAAATTCTTAGAAGATGAGCATAACGCTCTACTACTTTATTATAATCTAATTCTTCATCCTCATCTAAACCCATAACTTTTCTTGCAATTTTATCCATTTTTTTAAATCTCCAAGCATAAATATCACTTCCTAATTACATTCTATCATTATTTTTGAAATTTTAACATCTTTTTTACTATTTCATAAACTATTACAGGTGATGTTTATGCGATTTAAAGGAAATAAACATAGTCCTTTTTGCAGATGTAATTTCTGCAAACAAAAAAGAAGAACTAGTATCTTCTATTTAGGATTATTACTTGCTCTTGCTGTAATTATTTGTTATCAAGCTGTACTTCTTTTGTTTTTAGTAACAAGAATACATGCTTTGCTATTATTAATAGAATTAGTGCTTTTCATAGTGCTTCTTGTCTTTCTCATTTTTTAAGATGAATTCACTAGTTAGTTTTAATTTATCAAAAAATTTAATTAATTCTAAACATTTATTTAAACTAGATGGGTAAATATCTATTTTTTCTGGTATTGTTATATTTATAAGCAAATAAAGATATTCCTCTTCTTTATAACGATATCTATGCTGATAAAACTTAAAGTTACTCATCATATCAGTATCATCGTAATTTTTCTTAAAAAATGCAATAAAATCCTCTGTAGGTCTACCTATATGAGCTTTCTCTAAACTTATAAAATAATCATTATCTGATATAATAAAATGACTTAACTCACATTTTCCATGAACATAAACATATCTTTCTCGTCTTTTCTCTTTCATTATTTTGTACCAAGATTCTACCAACTGTTTAGAATAGTTTAAAGCACTATATATAATCGATACATTTCTTATAAAAAAATATTCAGAAGGAGTCATATATACTTTATTTTCTATTATATCCTGCATAGTAAAATAGTATTCTTCTAAATAGATTATCCTATTTTTAAAGGAATCATACTCTTCTTTTAGTTTATCTTTATCTATCTCTTTATATATAGTAGTTTTATTTTGCAGATCACTCAAAGCATAGACTAAGTGTTTTGCAATCTCATCATTATCTAAGTTTTTTCTATTTAAGTAATTAAAATGTAAGTCTTTATCTGTTATTTTAAAAGGTCTTAAATAGTTATTAATATTATGATCATCTAAGTATTTATATATTTTATCTATATCATATTTCTTTTTTCTTTTAATTAAGACTTTTTCATTACCATAATCTATTACTTTAACATCTTTTAGGTAACTATATTTATTAATCATTAACTTCTATTGTAGTTGGAATAATAAGTTTGGCACCTACTTTTAAGTTATCTAAGTCATTATATTCTGCTAATGTCTCTCTATTAGTATTATATTTAGCCATTATTTCTTCTAAATTATCATCTTCTCTTAGTATATAAACTGAATAAGTAGAATATGTTTCATCTGTATTAGCGAATGCTGAAAAAATTGAATCTATAACCTGATTATTACCAGAAGTATCTTCTTTTAGTGTAGATGCTACTATTTCCTCTCCATCTTCTTCCATCATAACAGGCACTTCATCTTTAACAGTTACAGCCTCTAAACTTGGTAATTTTTCTCCAAATACAGGCTCTGTTTCTACATTGTCTTCTGTAGTTAGCACTTCTATTTCTTCATTTAAATCACTTGTATCTTCTTCCTTAGAATTTTCTCTTAGATAAACTTCTTCCATCTCATTGCTTTTTTCTTCTTCTACTTCAATCTTTTCTAAACCTTCTATTAGAAGTTCTACATTAATTTGCAAAGCTTCTTCATTAACTATCTCATAAGTAAAATTATTTATATCTACACCTCTTGTATCTTTTTCCAAAGAAGTTGTAAGCATAATCTCAACTGGTACTTTATAATTAAACTCTTCTTCTAATGTACTAGCTTCTGTCATTTTATACGTACCTGATATTATCAAATTACCTTCTATTTCACTATCATTAATAAAGGATAAATCAGGCTCTAATGAAATACTACTGATTTCTCCTACCATAGTTTTAAAAGCTATTTCTTTTTCTAAAGTTATTATTTGTTTCATATTATCTCCTTTCCTTAGTTCTAATATATGATAATATAAAAAGATTATTACTGTATTTTCTTAGCAAAAGTAATAATCTTTTCTTATTCTCTATTCAGAAATAATTCTAAGACACTATTAATAGAAAAGGCTGAATCAGTATCATAATATCCTCTTTTCTCTAAAATATTTAATATGGTTAATAGATAATTATCGGCTTTTCTATTAATACTATAATAATCACTAAACTCTTTCTTTAAATAACTTATAGAATGTAAAATGTAGGGATTATCTAAACGATAATGATAGTTAGTTTCTCTTAATAGTAAATCATCTAATTCTAATAAGTCTAAATAATCTAGATAAATAAAGACAAATTCTCTTTTTAAATATTCAATTTCTATATATGTCCTTGCTCTTTTCTCTATCTCACTTACATCTAATTTTTTAACTCTCTTAATCTATCTTTAGCAAATGTATCATTATAAATTGTGGATACTTCTAAGGCAGTATCTAAGAAATCTTCATTTACAGGAAAAAAGTTAGGTTCACAAACAAGTAGAGCATGTATTCCTTTAATAGTAGCATTATAATCATTAGTTTTTAAAACTTCTAATCTATTATCATCTGTCATATCTGCTTTTATATTTAAAGCATAACGTCTATTTTCTATAGATAAATCCCTTAATTGCATACTTCCTCACTAATAAATAATTTTCTATATAATTCTTTATAATTAGACACATAAATAAATTCTAACTTTTCTCTTATCTCTTTAGGTACATCTTTAACATCCTCTTTGTTTTTTAAAGGTAGATAAATAATTTTAACCCCTTCTCTATATGCTCCTAATACTTTTTCTTTAACACCACCTATTTTTAAAATATCTCCTTGTAATGTTATTTCTCCTGTCATCGCTATCTTAGTAGATATCTTAGTATTAGAAAAAGCACTAATTAAAGCAGTTGTAAGAGCGATCCCTGCACTTGGTCCTTCTTTAGGAATAGCACCCTCAGGTACATGAATATGAATATCATCTTCAAAAATATCTTTAGATAAACCAAATTTTTTAGCATTAGATTTTATATAACTTAAAGCAATCTTAGCAGATTCTTGCATAACGTCCCCTAGTGAACCTGTTAAAACTAAATTAGAACTTCCTTTATAATGATTTACTTCTATGGGTAGTATATCTCCACCATACTCTGTATAAGCAAGGCCATTAACTACACCTTTTAGTTTAGTCTCTTTATTTTCTCTATTTGTATAAATCTTTCTATCTAAGTATTCTTCTAAGTCATTACTTGTTATCTCATAAAATACTGGTTCATTAAGAGTTAAGACTTTTTTAACTATTTTTCTAAGTATCTTAGATATTAATCTCTCTAAATTTCTAACACCTGCTTCTTTCGTATAGTAGCTAATGATATCAAGTATAGCTTGATCACTAAAATTAACTTGTAAAGAAGTTAGACCATGTTCATCTAAAGCTTTAGGTATTAAATAGTTTTTTGCAATAGATAATTTCTCATATTCAGTATATGAATCTAAATAAATAATTTCTAATCTATCTCTAAGTTCAGGTGCTATTTGGTCTTCATAATTAGCAGTAGCAATAAACAAAACATTAGATAGGTCATATTCTTCTTCTAGGTAATGATCATAAAAAGCATAGTTTTGTTCTTTATCAAGAACTTCTAAAAGGCTACTAGCAGGATCTCCTCTATAATTTTTAGTCATTTTATCTATCTCATCTATAATGAAGACCGGATTAGAACTACCACACTTTCTAATACCACTAATTATTCTACCAGGTAAGGCTCCTACATAAGTTCTTCTATGCCCAACAATCTCTGCTTCATCATTAACACCACCAACTGATACACTTACAAGACGTCTATTAAGACTTTTAGCGATAACTTTAGCAAGAGATGTTTTACCAACACCAGGTGGTCCTATTAAGCATAAAATTGGACTTTTTTCTTTAGGAGAATTTTGTTTAACAGCAATATACTCTACAATTCTCTCCTTTACTTTAGTAAGTCCATAATGACTATTATTTAAAGTAGCTTCTATTTCTTTAATATCTGTAACATCACGAGTTTTATAATCCCAAGGCAAGCTTAACATTAAATCAAGATATTCTCTTAATATAGAAGCTTCTGGAGTATTTTCATTCATAGAATTATAATGTTCTATCTCTTCTTTTATTTTATTTTTAACTTTATTAGAACATTTAAGTTTTTTCAATTTTTTATTAAATTTGTCTACAACTATATTCTTACTATTAACAGTACCAAGCTCATTAGATATAATCTTTAACTTCTCTTGTAAATAGTATTTCCTTTGATCATCATCAATTTTCTTATGAACTTTTACTTCTATTTCTTTCTCTAACTTAGCAAGGGTTATTTCTTCTTTTAATTGACTAACAAGCCTCATCGCTCTTTTAATAGGATTAAGTTCATATAAATATTCTTTCTTAACATCAGGTGATAAATTAAGGAAAGAAACAATAAAATCTGTTAATTTATCTAAATTTTTAATAGAAGATATTTCATCTAACATAGCATTGCTAACACTAGATATCTCCCTTACATACTTTTCGTAATTACGATATAACATATTTAAGTATTTATCTTCTTCAGCATAATTATCTTTATTAAAATCAATTTCTTTATAATTGGCATAATATACACCATTTTCTTCTTCATAAGAAGATATCTCTATTCTTTTAAGTCCTATAAAAATATAACGCATCTTAGAGTTTGGAATATTTAATTTTAAAGTTAGAGTTGCCAAAAGACCTATTTTAGGAAATTCACATAAATCATCTGTACTAATATTATCAATAGAGTGAATTATAACTAATTCCTTACTATCAGTCATATCCACTGCATTAATTATTTCTTGTTCATAATAATCTACAGTCTCTCCACGATATTCCATGCCTGGAAAAATTATTGCATTATTAATAATTGAAATAGGTAACTTCGCCATTTATATTCCTCCCAAAAAGAACTAATATTTATTATAACTAAAAATTAAAATTTGGCAATAGAAAAGAACAAGAAAATCTTGTTCTTTGATAAAATAATTTTCAATTAACCACTAATTACTCCTGATAATCTACAAGTAGCTCTTGCATAGGCTTTATATGTTGTATTACTATTAGCATAAAATAATTTTATTGTACTACCTTTAGTCCAATTATTGGTATCATAATTTTCTTCAGATGCTATATCTTTCTCAACTACTAAATCTCCATTAAGTGTACTTTCCTGTAATACTCCAAAACCATTACCAGCAGCATCACTCATTTGAACAAAATACTCATACTTATCTTCACCAGTTGTAGTATCATTCAAAATAATAATATAACTATTTTCAGAAAACTTTTGTCCAAATGGACTTTCATGAGTTCCACTTTCCAAAGCTATTGAATTTGTAGATACTGCCAAACACTCACCTCTTCCAGGCATCTCTGCTGCATCATATTCACCATTTACAAAACTTAGTCTCACTGCATTTGCATATTGCTGAGCAGTTGTTACAAAAGTATCCTTTTTTGCGTCTCTTATATAACCTGACATAGCCGTAATAGCTAAAGTCATTAATATTGCTAGAATGATAATAACTGCCAATAATTCTATTAAAGTAAATCCTTTTTGGTCTAATCTTTTTTTCATTACAAAAACCTCCATATCTTACTACATAATCTTATCAAAAACTAGACTAACTGTCAATAACTTTAGAGACAATATAGCCAGCTAGATTATCGCCAATAGTCGGAACTTTTATATCTAATTCATCATTACTTACTACAGTATTACGAGCATTTTCTTTATTTAAATCGTTTCTTGAAGATAAAGGTACCCCCCTAGTACTACATGAAGCATTTGCCTCTTCTGTATCACAATCAAAATTTTCAACTATAGCAGCATAGTACTCATAACTGCTACCCTTTCTCCCAATCATAACATAAGACTTATTTAAATCATAGTCACCACCTTCTGGTCCCTCATTAAAATCACTTAAATCTAAATTTCCTAATGGTATAACAATGCAATTACCTTCTTCAGGCAACTCAATACTAGTATTACTTCTTACCTCATATTCTGCTAATGTAATCATTTTTTTTGCATCTTCTATATAAGTATCTTTTTTGTTTTTATCAATAGTACTCATAACATTAGGAACTGCAAGTAACATTAAAAGAGAAAGTATCGCTATAGTCGCCAATAGTTCAATTAATGTAAATCCTTTTTTATTCATCATATCACAACCTATCTTTATTATATTATAACACTCTTTTTTTTAAGATAAAATATTTTTTAGATTTTCCTTTTCTAAAAATGAAGTAGACGTCAAATCACTGCCAAAAATTGAGTCATAACGAAATATAGCAAAACCTTTGTAATTTGATAAATTACGACTTAACATTACTTCTCTTGCAATAATATTATTATACTCTACCCACTCATTAGCACCCTCTTTAGCATAATTATCTATAGTACCTGTTTTATAAAAAGCAAGAGCAGGAATTAATTCTATATCATTAGTAATTAAGTCATTCCAAGATTTAACAGTTTCCTCAAAAGGTTTAGAACCATTTAAAAAGCCATAATATACTTGAGGCATAATATAATCAAGATATCCTTTCTTTGTACAAAATAGCCTTGTATCTACATAATTACTATTATAGTTATTATCTATATTACCATCTGGAGAAATTCCAAATAAAATAGATTTATCATAAGTCTTTATCAAATCATAAGTTTCTTTTATAAAAGAAGTAACTATACTCAATCTAAATTCTTGCAAAGTTAAACTCTTATCTTGATCTAATGCTTTTTTATATTCTCTTTCATCTATTGTAAAGGAAGCGGGATAAAAATAATCATCAAAATGAATACCATCTACATCATAATTTCTAATTATTTCATCTATTCCCTTAATAATTAAAGATTTTACCTCGCTACTAGCAGGATTATAGTATATACCTTTAGAATCAATAATTTGAATAGAAGAGGTATTTAATAATTTATAAGCCGGATTTTCTTTACTTATAATACTAGTATCTGTATTATTACTGACCCTATAAGGATTAATCCAAGCATGAAGTTCTAATTTTTTTTGATGTGCTTTTTTTATAAAATATTTTAATATGTCAAATGGAAGTTTATCACCTTCAACATTAACAATACTTCTACTACTAGGAAAAATAGAAGATTTATAGATAGCATCACTAAAACTCCTTACTTGTAAAATTATCATATTAAAACCAAAATTTTTAGCAGTATCTAACATACTGTCTATAGTATTTTTCATATCAGTAGCACTCTTACCTCTTAAGTTATTACCAAGTTCAATATAAGAGATAAACACTGCTCTTTTCTCAAGTATTTCTTTAGGACTATTTTCTTCTTTTAAAGTATCTTTAGGTACAAAGATATAGATTATAACTAATAAAAAAATGATAAGTATTAAATAATATTCGCGTCTCATATACTTATCATATTATAAAAGATATAAATATATTGTCTAATTAAGAGATACAATCACTATTTTTTATAATAAATAGCTGATTATCTTTATAAAATGCATAAAATACATCATCCAACTTAACTTTTTTAGTAGTTAGTAACTCATTAAGCCATTTTTCTTTTCTTCTTATTTTCTTTAATGTCATTGCCTGAACTTTACCATCAAGTATTAAAGGTAATGGATATGGTCCACTATTACTAGCATTTTTAGTAAATACTGATAATTTACCACTAGTTTCAAGAATAGCATACTCTACTTCTTCAATGCTTTTAACTTCTTTAGCACGTAACTGAGTTAATAAATCTTCTAAATTATATCTTTGTTTAATCATCTCTTTAAAATTCACTTTGCCATTATCTATAATAACTGAAGCATCTCCATCTAACATACTTCTAAGCTTATCACTTTTTAAAGATATTTTAGCAAGTACTATTTGTAATATTACTAGAAGAGCAATCGGTAAGAGCATAAGAAAGATATTAGTATTATATTTTTCAATACTAATCGCTGCAAGTTCTGCAATGAGTATTGAAACAATTAAATCTATTATACCAAGTTCTCCTACTTCTCTTTTCCCCATAAAACGATAGAAAATAACAATTGCAAAATAAAAGAAAAGAGTTTTTAAAAGTATTAATAAGTAATCCATATAATCTCACCTACTAATAACATTACCATTTTTTTTTATTTTATTCCTTTATTCTTTAAAAGTTCTATTATTTCTTCGTTAATACTATCAATACTTTTTTCTTTAGAATCTACTATACAATCAATTATATCCCAATTATAAAGACCAGCAAGTTCAAGATATGATTGTAAGACTCTTTCTTGTTTAGAATCTTCGTCAGTTAATTCAAAAGATAGTTGATTATTATATTTATAAGGCATATTAAGTAGTATTGTATAGTCTGGTTTAGGTAATTTTAAAAGCCAATATTCTAATTTATCAATCCATTGATACATATAAAATCTATCCTCAGAGTCTTCATATTTACTACCTTGATTTGCCATATTGGAACTAGTATAACGATTAATTACCACAATATAGTCATCATTTAAATATTCTTCTATTTTTTTTATATTATATTTTCTATCTGCAGCGGTATATAAACAGACAAGTTCTGGATCTAAAGAGTCTATCCCTTCATTAAAATAATTATTGTTATTTAAAAGACAATTTTTAAAGATTCTACCAGTAGGAGTATCATACATGGGAAAAGAAAATTCTACCGCTTTTTTTCCTATTTTATTTAAGAATTCTACTAATAATTTACTGTGAGTTTCTTTTCCACTACCTTCTATTCCTTCAATAACAATAATTTTACCCATAGATTCCCTCCTATATTTTTATATTATTATGCTCATCAAATGGTACCAATAAACATTTACGACTTGCTAAAAAATCACATAAATGCACAAAATTTTGATATTTAGTATGAGGTTTTTCTAACACTTCATTACCATAATAATCAACTATATAATCTCCCATGTGAGTTTTAATAGCATCACTTATAAAGATTGCGTTTTCTTTAGTTAGACCAACTTTTTCATAATTATCCATAACTACCTTAGCAGCGATTAGAGGATGATCAAAACGAGTATATCTTTCTTCAACAAGTCCTTTTTTATATCCATCATGTAAAAGCAAAGCCATAAGCATTAAATCTTGCTCACTAGAAGTATACTTTTTACCAATAGACAAATCGCTTAATAGTTCATACCCGATTCTAACAGCTGCTTTTGTATG
>CASEDN010000047.1 GCA_949286645.1 uncultured bacterium | reverse complement strand
GTAATACTGAATTTGAACTAAACTCAGGAGAAGAACTAACTCTTGATGAAATTAATGAATTAGAAGAATCTATTGAAAATCCAGAGACAAGCGACTCATTATTATTAAATATATTCTTTTTATCTATCTTTGTTATTTTATCAAGTTATGCTTTCAATAAAATTCTAAATAAAGAATAAGAGAAACTAGCTAGTTTCTTCTTTTTTTAATAGTTTAGCATGCACCACTACCCTTTTACCAAAATTATCTTTACAAGTAGAAAGTGTTAGTATTTTATCATTTGTATTTACATCTGTATTAAAGCTATAAATACTTCTTTTCATAATAGTTTCTAAAAACTCTTTAAAATACTTATTACTACTAAAATAAGTCTTAATATAATAACCTTCTTTAGGTATAGTATAAACACTAAATATTTTAAATGTCATTATACTCTTAGGAGTAGAGAGTGTTATATAATAACTTTCTTTACTATCAAGATTACTACTATCTAATAGATTATTTAAACTACCAAACATAGTATTATCAAGTCTACCATGACCATAAATAATATTATTCTTTGATAAATTATCTAAATCATTACGATAATCTAAGAAAATAGAACCTATATTATTTTTTTCTTTTGTATAAGAATGATTTAAGTAATAACTATTATCACTACTTTTTACAACTGGATAACTAATATTAGTATTATCTACTTCTATATAGCCAACTATATCAGAGTTCATTTTTTTTAACTTATCAAAATCGTATTCTGCTATTTTTTCTTTAAACTCTAAATCTTTTTTATAACTATAATAATAACTAGTAATATTATAAATTAGTATAATGATAATAATGCTACTAATTATAAAGACTAAAGACCATTTTCTTTTCTTCACTTTCTTCACCTTCCTTTAATTCATTATTATTATTAGATAAAATATGTCATATTATGTAAAAGTTTAAGTTTTTTTATTATTCGCTTTAATTAAATAAATTTTTAAGATATAATTTACTTACAATAATATTGGTGAGGAGTGAATTTATGAAGAAGAAAAAAATTATTGTTACGATAGTAATTATTGTAGCGATAGGACTATTAGTGGCAGGAGGTATTTTAGTATATCAAAACTATTCTAATAAGAATAGAATTGTAACATCATTTAATGAATTAAAGACAGCTTTAACTAAAACACTTAATCTTGATGAAAATACTACAAATACTAAAATTACCCAAACTGTAACGGGATCTACTAGATTTAATATTAATCCTATGTTAGGAAATAGTGAGGATGGTAGTGATGTTGTTATTGGTAACTTAAATAATAGTACTTTTAACTATGAGTACCGTCTTGATACTGAATCTAAAAGAATGTATATGGATGGTTCATTATTATTAAATGCAACTGAACTATTAGGTATTAACTTTTATCAAGCTGAAGATATTAGTTATGTATTTCTAAGAAATATCTTTGATAAGTATATTGTTATTGAAAATAGTGATATCTTTACTTATTTAGAAGAAAGTAATCAAGCAGTGGATGATGTTAACTATATTTATGATAAGATAATAGAAAGTCTTGGTAATAATATTACTACTGATGATATTAAAGTAACAAATCAAGATGGTAAGAAAAAAATAAGTTTAGAACTTAATGAAGAAAGACTTAATGAGATTAGTAAAAATATAGTTAATGATTTAAAGAAAGATGATAAAGCTAAAGAGATACTTGGTAATAGTTTAGATGAGTTAGATACAACTACATCTAGTAGTTCATCTGATAATAATAGTTATTTATACTATAGTATTTATCTAGAAAAAAATGACATTGTAACTTATGAATTTGGTTTAAATGATAGTGATGGTAATTATAGTATAGAATTTAATAATGGAAGTGAAAAAAGCTTTGTTATTAAAGAAGGAAATACTGACAGTTTAAAAGCAGTTATTGAAGAAAGTAATAATACTACAACTATTAATCTAAGTAGTGATAATACTAGTATTGGTACTATTACAATTAATGATAATAATATTAGTTTTAGTATAGGAGATGCATCTACAGGAGTTTTATTAAATGCTAATTTGACTAGTAGTATAGAAAATAATGTTATAACAACTACATTTAATATGGCTATATCAAGTAGTGGAAGTAATATTGATGTCTTAACAGTAACCGATACTAAAACAGTAACAGATGGAGTTGCAGATTTCTCTAATATTAATCCTACAAATAACATTGATATAAATAGTTTAACAGAAACTGATATTACAACAATTCAAACAAACTTAATGACTATCTTATATAACTTCATGGGTATTGCAATGTAAAAGAAAAGAAGCGAGATGCTTCTTTTTATTTGACTTTATATGAATAGAAATATGATTTAGGATTTTTAATACCCTTATATTCTAGAGCGCTCCATACTCCACTAATAACAAAATTATTCTTTAAATAAAAGTCTTTAGCTTTATCATTTAAACTAAATGAATATAGATAAATATAATCAATACTATTTTTAGCATATTCCTTTATAAAGTTTATTAAAGTTGTTCCAATACCTTTATTTTGATAACTTTTAGTAATTGCAATTTGCTTTATTTTTATATTATTAGGTGACAATTCAATATAAAACTTACATTCTTCATCAGGAATAATATCTTCTTTAGATAAAGATGCATAACCTACTACTCTATTATCTATAAATACTAATACTATTTTATCAGCATTAGCTAAATAGTCATCATCTATTAAATAACCATTAGGATAGGCATTTTCTAGATGAATACTATCAATAATATCTTTATATTTATAAAACTCATTCTTATTTATAATTTCTATTTTCATAATGAGTATCTATTTACTTAACCTTCTTTTTTATATTGGATGCATTGTTTAAATTATACTCTTTTTGTAAATATCTATCAGTTTTAGATAGTGCTATATAACTATTACTATCCATTAAAAGATTATTGTCTAACAAATCTAATGCTAAATCATATGGTACTTCTATATATTTAATAAATTCTCCTTTATCTAGTTGTTGCTCACTTACTTTCTTACAATTAAGAGCTAAATAAACATCTACTTTTGCTTTTATACTTCCAGGGTCTTGATAGTGATTACCAAGATATATTATTTCATCTGCCATATAGCCAGTTTCTTCAGCAAGCTCTCTAATACCTGCTTTTTTTCCATCTTCGCCAAATTCAAAGTATCCAGCTGGAAACTCAACTAAGGAACCTTCTTCTGATAGCCCAATAGGTTGTATGACAAAAACTACTCTTCCATCATCAGTTATAGGAACAACTACACTAGCTCTTTTCTTATCTATATATTCTCTAGTTTGTACTTTCCCATCAGGATAAATAAAAGACTGATTTTTAATCTTATAGAAATTTCCACCTTCTTTTGGTAATGAACATGGTATTGCTTTACAATAATTAAGTAATATATCAATTTCTTCCTTTGTATCTATTTTCATAATGTCAGACCTTTCTTATTTTGTATACTGTCTCTACTAAATAATTAATGGCGTCCACGACAGGAATCGAACCTGCGACCTTTTCCTTCGGAGGGAAACGCTCTATCCTACTGAGCTACGTGAACATAACTAAATTATAGCATTGCTCCCTTTATTTTACAATTATTAACATCTGTAATTTGACAAACTTATAAAGATTAGCATAAACTATTATTAAGGATAAGTTAGATGGAGGTAATAACTTATTTTAGCGCCAGAACCAGTTTGGTTGACGAGGTTGATAGTTATCGAAAATTCGGCGGATACTATCACGGCTACTAGTCGTAAGGTATATGACAAAAAGTAAAATCTTTTATTACAACAAAACATATATCAAAGTAGTAAGGAGTTTATATGTGTGGAATTGTTGGGGCAGTTTCTAAAAATAGAAATATATTGCCTATTTTAATAACGGGATTAAAAAATCTTGAATATAGAGGTTATGACTCAGCAGGAGTCGCATACCTTAAAAATAATAAAATAAATATTGTTAAGACTAGTGGTAAAGTAAGTAAACTTGAAAATAAACTTAATAAGAGTGATGAAAGTAATATAGGTATCGCTCATACTAGATGGGCAACCCATGGGAAAGCGAATAGTATTAATGCTCATCCTCATATAGTTAAACATATTACTATTGTTCATAATGGCATAATTGAAAACTTTGAAGAAATTAAAGAGATGTTAAAAAATAATAACTACTCTTTTAAATCTAGTACAGATACAGAAGTAGGATGTACTTTATTAAATTACTATTATGAGAAGTTTTATGATGTAGATAAGACTATTAAAGCTTTTATGGATAAAGTTATTGGTAGTTATGCTATTACAATGATTATTGATAATGACTTAGACAATCTTTATGTCTTAAAGAAAGAAAGTCCTTTAGTAATAGGTATTAATGATAATACTAATATAGTTGCTAGTGATATTAGAGCGATATTAAAATATACTAATAAATACTATATCTTAAATGACTTTGAGTATGCTAAAGTTAGTTCTAATGAAGTTATAATTAAATCTATTAAAGGAGAAATATTAAATAAAGAATTACATACTCTTGATTTAAAAGATAATGATAATTCTAAAGGTCATTATAAACATTATATGTTAAAAGAGATTATGGAACAAAAAACTACTATTTTAAAGACAGTATTACCTTTTATAGAAGAAGGAATAGACTCTTTAATGACATTACCTGATTTAACTAAATATAAAGAAATATCTATTGTTGGATGTGGTACTGCTTATCATGCAGGCTTAGTTGCTAAATATCTTTTTGAAGAAGTTACTAATACTAGATGTAGTGTTTATCTAGCTAGTGAATATAGATATCAAAATAACTTTTTATCTAAAGATACACTAACTATCTTTATCTCACAATCAGGAGAAACAGCAGATACTATCGCTGCTTTAAAACTTGTTAAAAGTAAAGACTGCCCTACTCTTGGTATTATTAATGTAGAAAATAGTACTATTTCTTATTTAGTAGATACATGTCTATATACTAAAGCAGGTAGTGAGATAGCAGTAGCGTCTACTAAAGCTTATACTGCTCAAGTAGCACTTCTTTCTATTCTTGCTCTATCGCATGGACTAAGGAATAAAACGATAAGTAGAGATAAAGCAATAGAGGTAATAGATGAATTTAAAAGTATAGAGAAACTAATTACTCCTCTATTAAATGATAAAGATACATATCTATCTATTGCAAAAAATATCTATAAAGAAGAAGATATCTTCTATATAGGAAGAGGCCTTGATTATTATCTTAGTATGGAAGGTGCTTTAAAATTAAAAGAAATATCTTATATTCATAGTGAATCATATGCTGCCGGAGAATTAAAACATGGTACTATTTCTTTAATTAAGAAAAATACCCCTGTTATCGCTAGTGCTACTAACTCTTGTTTAAATGCTAAGACTATTAGTAATTTAAAAGAAGTATTAGCACGAGGAGCAGTTATTTACTTAATATGTGATGATGGATATAAAGATGATAGTTTTAATATTGTTAGTATCCCTAAAACAAGTGATTTTATTAAACCTATATTAGTTATTATTCCTTATCAATTAATCGCTTATTATACTGCTAATTTAAGGAAAACTGATATAGATAAACCTAAAAATTTAGCAAAGTCTGTTACGGTAGAATAAATTGTGATAGAATAGATAGCAGAAAGAGAGATTTACATGAAATATTATGATAAAAATAATAATGAAATTATAATTCCTGATAGTGTTTTAGACAATGAAGTTGGTCATGGTATTTGTGCAACTGTTTATAGATATACTGAAGCTTTATGTTTTAAACGTTATGATAGAGGTATAACTCTTAATGATAATTTTCTAAAAACTGCTATTTATGAAGATTTAAAGAACATAAATCATCTTAATCTTGTAGATATTGAAATACTATTATATAAAAATAGAAACAGTAAATATGTTGGAGATGCTTATTTACTTTCTTATTATGAAGAAAAATATAAAGACTTTTTAGAAGTTCCTACTGAGTATTTATTATATAATATAGAAGAGATATTTAAATTACTAGAAGAAATGAGTAAATATAAAATTAGACTTGATGATTCAAAAAGAAAAAATATTCTTCTAACTAAGAAAAATATTATTTTAATTGACCCAGATAGATGGTATTACAGCTTTAAAGATAGTGAAAAGGAAATAGCAAAATTAAATATTAATAATATTATGGCTATGTTTAGCGAAATTACAAGAGAAAGTTTAAGAGATAATCATTTTGACTTTCTTATAGAAAATAATTTATATGATTATATTATTAGTAGTAAATTATTTCCTTTAACTAGTAATAAAGATAGAGCGATGAAAGTTTTATCTAAAAGACTAAATGGCTATAAAAGACCAATAGATTATGTTTATAGTATGAAGAAGTGATTACCAAAATTACTTCTTCTTTATATGTATAATTATTTAAAAATAGATAATAATATAGATAAGTATCACTTATGAAAAAAATAAAAAATATATTGTCAAATTTAAGAAAATATGATAATATAACTTTATTAATGCGTTATGGCGAGATAGCTCAGTTGGCTAGAGCGCTCGGTTCATACCCGAAAGGTCGAGGGTTCGAATCCCCCTCTCGCTACCATTTATCAATCACTAGGCTCCACACCTAGTTTTTTTGTTTATTAAAGGAATAGTTAGCTCTTTTTAACTATTCCTTTTTCATTACATATTAAATTATTACTATATTTCTTATATTTAATAAATTCTTCTTTAGTTTTAATAGTCCACATAAATAATTCTTTTAAAGATTCTTCATTTACTTTTAATACTAACTCTTTAGGACTAGATATAAATCTTATATATTTTTGTTTATTTAAATATTTTTAGATAAAAGTATCATATAATGTCTTTTTTAAGCCATTATAATCATTTGTTAATAAAATCCCCTTCTTATATCTTTTTAAGCTTGTAAGAGCCATTTTTCTAATTATTATAGGGTTAAAACTTTGTAATAATACTTTACCATTATAATCAAGTAATAATTTAT
>CASEDN010000046.1 GCA_949286645.1 uncultured bacterium | reverse complement strand
TTTCAAAAGCTTATAGATGATAGATGTAGTAATTTAGAGAATGATTTTAATGAAAAGTATAATAATCTTGATGATAAGACTAAAGAATTATTAGATTCAATAATTTCTAATGATAAAAAAATAGAATTAACTAACTTAGATTATGCTTATCCTGAAGACAAAAAAGAGTCATTAAGAAAAGCTAGTAGTAAAGTGTTAAACTCTCTTGCTAACTCTAGTAAATTAATATTTGGAGGAGCAGCGGACCTTTCTAGTTCAACTTTAACGTATCTAACAGATAAAGGAGACTTCTCTCGTGATGATTATAATGGTAGAAATATCTTCTTTGGGGTAAGAGAATTTGCTATGGCATCTATCGCTAATGGTCTTGCTTTATCAGGTTATCGTCCTTTTGTCTCTACTTATTTAACCTTTAGTGATTATTTAAAACCTGCTTTAAGACTATCTTGTCTTATGAATTTACCAGTTACTTATATCTTTACCCATGATTCAATTACAGTAGGGGAGGATGGACCAACTCATCAAGCAGTTGAACAATTAGTAGGATTAAGAGCAACACCTAATTTAGAAGTATTTAGACCAAGTGATAGTAATGAAGTTATTGGTACTTATAAAACTATTTTTGAAGAAAATAAACCTGCTTGTATTGTCTTAGGACGTAATGAAACTAAAATAAGAGAAACATCTTCTGTTCCAAATGTTGCTAAAGGAGCATACGTTATAAAACAAGAAGAAAGAAAGCTAGATGGTGTTATTATTGCAACAGGTGAAGAAGTAGATCTTGCTTTTGATGTAGTTAATGCTTTATTTGAAAAAGGTTATGACTTTAGAATAGTATCAATGCCAAGTATAGAGAGATTTAATCTATTAAGTGATGAAGATAAAGAAGAACTACTTCCTATTGGTAAAAAGAAATTTATTATTGAAAAATCATCTGCTTACTCATGGTACCGTTTCGCTTATAATGATAACTACTTATTTACAGTAGATAGATTTGGATACAGTGGTAAAGCTAGTGATATAAATGCTAAGTTTAATTTCACTAGTGAAGAAATCGCTCTAAAAATAGAAGAGATAATTAAATAATTCGACAAAGTTTTTAAAACTTTCTTGTTATAGTTAAGATGGTGATTATAATGAGAGAGTTTTTTATTTTTGAACTTAAAGATGAATTTAAGAATCTATATATAGATAAACCTAGTATTCTATATAATATCTTTGAACAAATCTATACTTTAAAAAAAGAAGAATTAAATTATGGCTATAGTCTATTTAGACAATTAACTAAGAAAATAGATAAAGATAAGACTGATAGATATTTATTTATTAAATATCATCAGAGTATCCCTTATAGTAAAAAAGAAGAAACTCATTACTATAATAATCCTGCTCATGATGAGATAAGTACTTTAGTAGTAAAACGTGCCTATATGCTAGTTAAAACTAACTATTATGATTGTTTCTTCTTTGATGAGTTAAATAGTATTAATAACACTTATTTTGCCGTTGATTTTAAAAATCAAGACTATTTCTTTCTAGATAGTAAGAAAATTCTTGTTTAATTTTCTAATTTAAGGTAATATATTGTTGTAAGGAGAGTGTTATTATGTTACACGATATATTGATGATTTTAATAGGCTTAGTAATAGGAGCGATTATTGGATTCTTTATAGCAAGATATGTTACTAAAAGATATATGAAGAAGAATCCACCTATTAATGAAGAAATGATTAAAGCTTTAATGATGCAGATGGGTAGAAAACCTAATCAAAAACAAATTAATCAAATGATGAAATCAATGCAAAAATATATGTAGTTTTTGCATTTTTTCTTATAGAAGAAACATTATTAAAAAGATAAAATAATTAAGAAAGAAGTTGATATAATGGATTATCTATATTTAAGTTATTATTCTAACGATATGCCTAAAGACGAATTAGAATTGTTTTTTGAATATCAAGGGGCAATAAAAGAAGATTGTAAAAGAATTAAATATATGATAAGTGATTATGAAAATACTGAACAAAAGAAAAGATTAATTTATTTTTTAGATTTAATTAGTTCTAATATAGTTAAAAGTAGATTTAAAAATCTTCAAGAAGAACTTTTAAATATGGAGCTTAATATTTGTCTTAATTATAATTATGTTATTTTTTCTTTTTATGTGTATGATGAAAATGAAGAAATATATTCAGACACTCCTGCAATAGGAATTATGGCTAGAGATATGAGCATGGTATGTTGCGTTGAAGAGATTAATTCAGTATTTAGAGATGATGAAGAAGATTGTGAATTTAATCGTGGCTATGATTTAGTTTTTAATTTTACAATAGATAAAAAGAAAAGGACAATTAATGAATATCAACTAGATATGGAAGAATATACTATAAGTTTGTTTCAAAATGCTTTTCATCATCCAGAAAGCATTGTAAATCATCCAGATAAAGTTCTCATTAAATATAAGTGATTATACTAAAAAAATCTATAAAACTTGCTTTTGTTCGCTTGTTTTATAGATACATTTATGATATTGTATAGATGGAATACTTAGTAATGGGTGTTTATCTCCTTATTTTTCCATTTCTAATGGTTAGAAAGGAGACTTGCCTATGAGCAAGAAAGATTTTCTAGTAGTAGCATTATTAATTGTCTTTAAATAAAAACGCCCTATACATCTTGTATAAGGGTGTTATACCACAAAATTGAGGTAAATACCCAACTACAAAACTAGGTATTCCTCATTTTTATTTATATGTAAGTTTTCCTTACATATTCATATTATCATAAAAATATCTTTTTTTCAAGTTGTCAACAAAACCTTTTTGTGATAGAATTTAATTGTTATTTATTGCCCCATAGCCAAGTGGTAAGGCAGTGCGCTCTGACCGCATTACGCGTTAGTTCGAATCTAACTGGGGCAACCAATTTAGATAATTATTTTTTTATAGATGGAGTGATTTAGATGAATAAAGAACTTGCAGATTTGTTATTTCCTAATGTCAAAGTAACTGTTGATGAGATAGAAGCAAAGTATCCAGCTAGAAATTTAAAAGATGGAGCATACGTTACAAGATTTGGTCCTTCTCCTACAGGTTTTATGCATGTAGGTAATTTATATGGGGCTTTCATTAGTTCAATGCTTGCTAAGCAAACTGGAGGTATTTTTTATCTTAGAGTTGAAGATACTGATAGTAAAAGAGAGAAAGAAGGAGCGATAGAAGCTATTATAAACGGTCTTAAAGCCTTTGATATAGATTATGATGAAGGATATGGAAAAGATGGACAATATGGTCCTTATTTACAAAGTGAAAGAGTAGAAATTTACAGGGCTTATGCTAAAAAGTTAGTTAGTGAAGGTAAAGCTTATCCTTGTTTTATGAGTGAAGAAGAAATCGCTGATATAAGAAGTGGTCAAGAGTTAAGAAAAGAAAAAATTGGTATTTATGGAAGTTATGCCGTTGATAGAGATTTATCACTTGATGAAGTAAAAGCCCATTTAGATAATGGTGATAGTTATGTTATTCGTCTAAAATCGCCAGGAGATTCTCATAATGAGATAATATTACATGATTTAATTAAAGGTGATATCAGTCTACCAGAAAATGATATTGATGAAGTGTTACTTAAGAAAGATGGTATTCCAACATATCACTTCGCTCATGTTATAGATGATCATTTAATGCATACAACTCATGTATTAAGAGGTGATGAATGGGTACCTAGCTTTCCTAAACATTTACAACTTAATCAAGTTTTAGGTTTTAAACCATGTAAGTATGCACATATTGCACCTCTTACTAAAAAAGAAGATGGTAAAATACGTAAGTTTAGTAAAAGAAAAGATCCAGAATTTGCTGTTAGTTACTATGAAGAAGCAGGTATCCCTAAAGAAGGTGTTAGACTTTATCTTGCAACACTTGCTAACACTAACTTTGAAGAGTGGTATTTACAAAATAAAGATAAATCTATAGAAGACTTTAAATTCTCATTTAAGAAAATGCCTACAGGTGGAACTTTATTTGATATGGAGAAGTTAAATAATATCTGTAGAACTTATTTTTCAAGAATTAGTGCCGAAACTATTTATAACGATGCTTTAAGCTATTATAAAAAGTATGATGAAGAGTTTTATGAATTAATGGTTAAAGATAAAGACAAGTTAGTTTCTTTCTTAAATATAGAACGTGATAGTAAGAGACCTCGTAAAGATATTGCAACATATAAAGATATCAAAACTGAAAGTGCTTATATATTTAACGATTTATTCTATAAAGATAGAAATGAAACTTATAAAGATATAGATGAGAAAATCGATTATGATGTTATTAATAAATATATAGAGATATATCAAGACTTTAATAGTGAAGATGATTGGTATAATCAGGTTAAAGTACTTGCCGAAGAAATGGGATATGCTCCTAGTGTTAAAATGTATAAAGAAGATCCAACTTTATATAAAGGACATATAGGAGATGTCTGTGAGATGATTAGACATCTACTTACAGGTAGAGTTAAGACTCCTAATTTATATCAATTATTAAAGATTATTGGTATTGATGAATTAAAAAAAAGAGTAGAGTTTTATAAAAATTAAAGAGTTAGTTTATTTAGAAATGCTAACTTTTTTATTTTCTCTAGCCATAACTATTTGGCTATTAAATTTATCATGTTAAAATTCGTATTAAAACCATTATAATAGATATACTATTAAAGGATGGTGATAATATGGAGATAAAAAGAGAAATGATTGAAGAAATAAGTAATAACTATATACAAGGTATTGAAAATAAAACAGTAAGATGTGCCCTTGTAAACAACAATATAAGAGATATTATGAGAAATAAAGAAAGAGAAGGACAACTACTATTTAATTTTTCTATTAACCTTGATACTTTAAAGGCTGTAAATCAAAAAAATGCGAATAATTCTTTTATATATGCAGGGTGTAATGTATTAAGAGAGTCTATATGTAAAAAATATGATTTAGAAAATTTTGAAATTTCTCAAAGTTATATATCTTTTTATGATAAATTAGAAAAATGTAATTATATAATGGAAAGTTTAGCCCAACTTAAAGATAAAGATGCAGATGATAGAGAAAGATACTTTTTATTAACAAAAGGTATTGAGGACGGTGGTGTTTGGGATTTCTTTTCTAATATTATTAACAAATATGGTTTTGTTCCTAAAACAGCAATGAGTGATACATATCAAAGTCTTAATCCAGATGAAATGAATCATCTACTTAACAGAAAATTAAGACAGTTTAATGCAAGATTACTTTCTAGTAATGAAAATTTAGAATATTTAAAGAGTTTATATTTAGATGATATTTATAGAATATTAGCTTGTTGTTATGGTGTTCCACCAAAACAATTTGATTTTGAATATACAGATAAAGATAAAAAATATCACATTATTAAGGGAATAACTCCTTTAGAATTTTATCATGAATATACTGATATAAATATAAATAACTATGTGTGTATTACTAATGTACCAACACAGGATAAAACTTTTAATAGAACTTACGTAGTTAAATATTTAAATAATGTTATCGAAGGAAAAACACCTATATTTCTTAATCTTCCTATTGAAGAGTTAAAAAAACTTGTTATTAAACAATTACAAGCAAAAGAAGTAGTTTGGTTAGGTTGTGATTTTAAAAAAACAATAGATAAAAAAGATGGAGTATTTGATGATATGAGTTTTAATTATTATGATACATTTAAAACTGATTTCTTTATGACTAAAGAAGAGGCACTTGATAATTATGAAAGTTCAATGAATCATGCTATGGTAGTTACTGGAGTTAATTTAGAGGATAATAAAGCAACTAAATGGAAACTTGAGAATAGTTGGGGTGAAGATGTAGGTAATAAAGGATATTTTGTCGCAAGTGATTCTTGGTTTGAAAAGTATGTATATCAAGTAGTTATTAATAAGAAATATTTAACTCAAGAACAATTAGATGAAATGTCATATGAACCAGTAGAGTTAAAACCATGGGATCCT
>CASEDN010000045.1 GCA_949286645.1 uncultured bacterium | reverse complement strand
TGAATGGTGAGTATAATGGTATGGAGAGAGATATTAGTTATGCTAATTATAGTAGTGAGCTTTATACAGGAAGTATAAGTGCTATAAAGGGTGATAGTACATTATATGATGGAAGTGGTATTATAGATGTTAAAGTAGGTTCTATTAGTGATGATGGAGACCTTACATTTGATGACTTTAATAGGGATATTAACTATTTTGATGAAGTTAGTTATGCTAGTAATGGAGCTGATTCTAAATATACATTTAATACCTTTATGGATGAAGTTAATTTAAAGCTTTTCAATCCAAGTAATTTAGATGAAATCTTTTATATTGAGTATACTGTTACTGACGTAGTAGTTGTTCATAACGATATTGCAGAACTTGCTTGGAATACACTAGGTGATGGTTATAGAGAAAATATAGGAGATTATGAAGTAAAAGTAGTATTACCTAATAGTGATAGCGATTATAGAGTATGGTTACATGGACCTTTAAATGGTAATATAGAAAGAATTAATAATAAGGAAGCTTTAGGCACATTTAACTTTTTAGGAGCATATAATCCAGTTAGTGTTAGATTAATATTTGATAAGTCTTTAGTTCCTAATGCTACTAAAGTTAGTGGTTTAACTGCCAAAAGTGCAATTATAGATTATCAGACAGAGTTAAGTGATGAAGCGAATAGGGAAAGAGAAAGAATCCAAAGACAAAATATGATATTAACAATTGCAAGTAGTGTTTGGGCTTTAATTGCAATTAGTCTTGCAGTTGGTGTTTACTTAAGAGAGAAAAAGATGAAGAAGACTGTCTTTAATATGGAATACTTTAGAGATTTTCCTGCTAGTTATGGACCAGAGATGTTAGAGTATTTAATAGATAAAAATGTAACAGAAAAGAGTTTATCTGCGACCATATTAAACTTAATCTATAAGAAAGTTTTAAAAGTAGAGAAAATTGATAATAAGAGAAAAGAAGATTATAAATTAATATTACAAGAATATGATGAATCTGCTTTAACAGAAACAGAAAAAATAGCATTAAACTTAATAATTAATGAGGTAGGTAATAGTAAAGAGGTTGTTCTTTCTACTATAAAGAAACATTGTTCTACTTTAAGTAATGCTAATAGTGTAATGGATTTATATAATGATTTTATTAAGACTAGTAAAGACTTAGGTAAAAGTGAGAAATTCTTTGCAAAGACTCCAGGTTTAGTAGCATTTACTGTTATCTTTAGTTTGTTAGGTATTATTTTAGCTTTTATTAGTTTTGGTCTTGATTTATCTTGGCTTGGTATAATCATTATCATCCTTATGATAGCATTAATTATCTTTGTTATAACTAGAAAGTTCTATACAAAAAAAGGAGCAGAACATTATGCTAAATGGATGGCTCATAAGAAATTCTTAGAAGACTTTAGTAGATTTAATGAAAAAGAGTTACCTGAGGTAACTTTATGGGATAAGTATTTAGTATATGCAGTAGTATTAGACTGTGCAGATAAACTTTCTAAAGAAATGGAACTTAAGATGCCTAATATGGATACAAGTGATACTACTTATGTAGGTTATAATCCTTATATGACCCATTATATTATAACATCTAATATTTATTCTAGTATAAATAGTGGAATACATACTGCAGTTGCATCATCAAGATCTTCTATCGCTGCAAGTCAGTCATCAAGTGGAGGTGGCTTTGGAGGCGGTTCCATTGGCGGAGGAGGTTCCTTTGGAGGCGGAGGCGGTGGAGGCCGTTTCTAAACCTCAAGAAAACATAGTATAATTTTAATAATTACATAAGTATTTTCTAAATAACAATAGTGAGTACAATTAGGAAAGATAATAAGTTCACTATTTGTTATTTTTTTATGTATTAATTTACCATCTTTTAGAGGTGTGTCAGTATCTTTTTCTCCCCATAGTATTAGGGTATTGGTATTAATAGAAGATAAGTAATTAGTTAGGTCTAAATTAACAATGTTTTTAAAAGTTTCACGCATATTTTCATCTAAAGATTGATAATCACTACTTGAGAATTTATTGAATAAATATGTCTTAAATTTATGCTTAAACTTTTTAGGAAGATAATCTGCCAAAGATTGTAGGGTTTTATATAGTTTAAGTCTAAACTTTTTCTTTAAAGTCATTTTAGGTTTAATTCCTGCACTATCTATTAATATTAAGTTATTAATAGAGACATTATATTTAGAAGATAGGAGTATGGCAATTCTACCTCCAAATGAATGGGCAATTATATTAGGATTAGATATTTCTAAATCATTAAAGAACTTTATAATCATTTCAGTATAATCATCCATAGTAAGATTATAATTAGGAAATTTAGTTTCTCCAAAACCTGGATAATCTATAATATAAACAGTATAATCTATCTTTAAAATATTTATCATTTCTAAAAAAGTATTTCTAGTTTCTCCCCATCCAGGTAGTATTACAATAATATCTTTAGAGTCCCCATACTTTTGATAAGATAAATTTATATCTTTATAGTCAATAGTCATATTCAACACCTATTATAAGATATGTAAATATTAAGAATTGTTTAATAAAAAAACAAAAAATTATTTTTGCTTTTTAGAATTATACATTAATACTTTTTAATATTCTAATGAAGTGATTAGCTTCTCTTAAAACATGATCTGCTAGAAGGGGAACAATTATACTTTTAATTTTACAATTTAGTATTCCTTCTTCACCTGCTATTTTAAAGTTTCTAAAACTAATCGTTTCATTTAAACTAATATTTTTAAGATTAGGTTGATAATTATTAAATTGTTTTAGAATAGCTTCATATTCTTCTGCATATTTATTAGCTTGTTTAATTAATACTTTTTCAGTTGGATCAAGTAATCCTCTTATAAACTCAGCATGTTCTTTCATAATGTTATTCCAAAATATTTCCTGTTCATAAATATAGTTTCTATCAAATGGTTCTTTCTTTTCTATTTTATTTAGTAAATTATAATACATTTTCGCTTCATTAATTATATGAGTGATTAACAAAGGATAATTGGTTGTATACATTTTACAAGATAAAACATTATTTAATATATTAGTTTTAAAAGAAATTAAATTTTGGATAAGGGGTAGTGTTCTTCTATTTATATTGCTAATACTATTTATTAATCTTTCATTTACATTGATTATTCCACTTTTTAACTCTATTTGTTTTCTAGTTATATTACTATCAATTTCTATACCTGATAAATTACTTGTTTTCATTTCTGCTTCTAAAGTATTATTAGTAATCATCTCACCAGCATTTAGAAAATTTTGACTTATATTATTATTCGCTAGTTCCACTATTCTTGATAGAATGTTAGAAAAGCTTTTTTGAAAGTCATTTGCAATTCTTTTTAAGTCCTTATCTTTTTCCATAAAAGCAGTCTCTAAAAAGAAACTATGTTCTTTCATAATACGGTCAAAGAATAAGTGTAGTTCTAAAGATAATCTTACATAATCAGTTTGATTCATTTATTTTCCTCCTAATAAAAATATATGTGTATTGTTTTAGAAAATTCTATAATAAAATATGTTTTTATGAAAAAGGTTATTTGATACTAGTTTTTCTAAGACCTTTCCTTTCTTTTATCTTTTTATAAATATAAGTAATTATTAATATTCCTAATAATATATAGATAGGCACTTTTAACTTCTTAACAAAATTATCTAAGATAATCCAGTTATTACCTAAAGCATAACCAACATAGACAAATGCAAAGGTCCAGGGAATACTACCTAGCGTTGTATATATGACAAACTTAAGAAAGGGAACTTTACTAACTCCCATAGGTAAGGAGATAAGTGTTCTAATAATAGGAAAGTTTCTTCCTATAAAAGCAGCCCATGGTCCATATTTATTAAACCATTTATCACATTTATCGATATCTTCTTCTTTCATAAAGAAAAACTTACCATAAGTCTTTATAAAAGGTCTTCCTCCAAAATATCCAAAAGCATAAATAATAATGGCACAGAATACACTACCAACTACTCCTATTAGAAGAGCCATAGAAAAAGAAAAGAAACCTCTACCTGCAAGGATACCTGCTGTTGCAAGTATAAGTTCACTTGGAATAATAATTATAACTGCTTCCAGTACCATTCCAATAAACATACCTAAATAGCCCAGATTAGTCATTAAAGAAGTAATGTATGAGTCCATAGTATCACCTTTAATTAAATATATGTTAAAAATTAATTGTTTATCTCATAAATATTAAGTATAATTTTAGTAAATAATAATACTGAGGTGTTAAGAGTGAAAATTAAACCATTAAGAGTCTTAATTATAGTAACTATATTTATTAGTGTAATATCTTTAGGTTGCGGTGTCTTTATTTATAACGATATGAAAGAAAGAGAAGAAGTGTCTTTAAATGTTTCTAATACTAGAAAATCTTTAATAAAAGATGAAAATGTTTTAATCAAAATAAAATCTAATTATGGAAGTGCTGTTAAGACTACTAAAGATACTAAACTTTATATAAATGATAATGGTAAGTATAAAGATATTGGTAGTATAAATAAAGATAATATATTAGAACTTGAATCTATTGATAACATTAATTTAAATAATAAATATTTTAAATTATTAGATAATGATTATTATGTGTCTTATAAAGATGTAATACCTACTACTGATACTATTAATAAAAGATATCTTAATTATATAGAGTTTCCTATAGAAGTCACTACTAAAGAAAATGTAGTTTATTACGGTGAGAATTTTAATGAAGTTTTTACAATAAACATACCTGTAACTTCTAAAGTTATTGTTAATTTAGATGATTACTATGGAATATCCTTATTATCAAGATTAGTTTATGTAAAAAAAGAAGATGTTAATAATGTAGTAGAGGTAGATAGTAGTGAAGAGAAGGCAGAGAGTATTCCTGCAATACTTTATCATTTTATCTATTTAAATGGTGATAATAGTTGTAACGATATTATATGTCATAGTGAAGAACAGATAGATTCTCACTTCAAGTTTTTATCTGACAATAACGTTTTTACACTAAATACTAGTGAGGTATTAAGCTTTATAAAGGGGGAGATTAATCTTCCTAAGAAGTCTATTTTAATTACAATAGATGATGGGGCAAGGGCAGAGAACTTTATTCCTTTCTTAGAAAAGTATGGTTTAAATGCAACACTGTTTTTAGTTAGTTCTTGGTATCCTGTTAATAAGTTTGAATCATCTTATTTGGAAATAGCAAGTCATACTCATAATATGCATACGACTGGTGTTTGTCCTACTGGTCAAGGTGGTGGGATTAATTGTTTACCTGAAAGTGAAATCTTAAATGATTTAAAACTTAGTAGAGAAACTTTAAATAATACAAAAGCCTTTTGTTTTCCTTTTTATGAGTACAGTGATTATTCTATTAATCTAGTAAAAGAAGCAGGTTTTGAGATGGCTTTTATTGGAGGCTCTACCAAAATAAAAAAGGGTATAAACCCTTATAAAATACCAAGATATCCTATTTTAAGTAGTTTTGGTGTAGATTATATAAGTAATTTAGTGTTAAGTTAAAAAAATATGGTATAATTTAATTATAAATTACTTGTTACGAGGAGGGATATTTATGGATGATAAAACTGTAATTATGGAACTATCCAATATGACTTTACCAACTTTTATAAGAAAATTTAATTCAATGACTATAGATGAACGTACTAAATTACTTAAAAACCCATATTTAGATGAATTAAATGAAGTTATATTTTCTTCTTTATTTTTACAAGTTCAAAATATGCCGGAAGTTATAGAATTACTTAATAATAAAAAGATTTTTCATAAAGTATTAACTTCTCCTAAAAATAGAAAAAAAAGAAATATTCTTAATATTATAGGTGAAGAGAATTTTTCATTGCTAAAATATATTTTTGAAAGTGATTATATTTTAGATTATAAAGAACAATTCATTGATTATATTAATTCTATTGATTATGAACAGTTTAAAAAAATGTTAGAAAATATCAATTTAACAAAGCTATATCATCTTTTTTTCAAAGAAAATATACCTGAAGAGTTAGAAAATATAATTGGTGTTTCTTCTATTAATAAAGATATATCATCATCCTTTTTTCAAAAAGTAAAAATGAATATATTAAATCCCTTAGGTATTTTAAAAATAGATAATGAAAAAGAATTAACACTTTATACTAAATTTGGCTTATTAATAAATGTTTTAGATGACTTTCCTGAAATTACTTTAAAAGATGGAGTTGTTTTGCCATATCAAAATATCTTAGATGTAAGAGAAGGAAAAGTAAATAAGTTAATATCTTTATTAAAAGAAAAAGGGGATGCAAGAGAAGAAGATTTATTAGAAGTAAGCTTAAAACTTTATTATATTTTTGGTTATGATAATGCTAGAAGTATTATTCTTGATAAATTTACTAATATTACTCCTAGTGCTGTTAATAGAATTATAGATTTTAATTTTAAAGATCATAGAAGAGAATATCGTACTAAACATCAAGAACGTTTTTATCATTATGGAATGGAAAATGAAGTAATAGATGCCTTAAATAATAATGATTATGATTTCTTCTCTAATCTTTTATATGAAGTAGATGAAAAGAGAATTTTGGGGTTAAAAAATGAATTTTTAAATATAGTATCTATATATAAAGATAATAAAGACTTACATGATACTTTAAAAGGAAAACTTTTAGAATTAATTAATGAAAGAGAGAGTAAAGCGAAAGAAGATTATACTAAAGATATAAAGAAGCGTTTATCTTTTAAGACTGATAGAAAGTTATCAGTAAAAGATTTAAAAGAACTATTAAAAGATGTTTCTCTTGTTAATTTATTAAATAATTATGATCAAGATATACTTGTAAGATT
>CASEDN010000044.1 GCA_949286645.1 uncultured bacterium | reverse complement strand
TTAGGTATAAATAATACTTTATTATCTATTTTGGCAATTCCTCTACCTTGATGATCATAATCTATTATTTTAACTAACATAAACTTCACCTACTAATAGATTACTACAAAATTTATGAATGGAAAAGCTTTTTAGTATCGCTTAACAACCAAGAAAATGTGCTATATCATAATTACACAAAGAGGAGAGAAAAATATGTTTGAAAGAAATAATATTGATGATTTATTTTTAGCAACTATCAGTGTTTCATATCCTGATGACGATAAAATAACTGATAATGTTGGTGGTCTTTTAAAATTGAGTAGAGCAGGATATGGATACTAAACAATTTTAAAAAAAGAAGGAGAAAAATACATTGATTTAAATGATACTAAAGTAGAAATAACTACTACTAGAAATCCCAATGAAACTAGTTATACAATAGATTATATGGAACCATTAAGTAGGTATTATACTAGTGATGGTAAAAGGAAAAAGTTTTTTAGTAATAGACAAGCTAGAAAAATAGCAGAAACATATTACGATGAATTTGATAAGGATGAAGAAGAAGCACAAAAAGTAAGAGTTTACAAATAATTGAGGTTAAGCACCTCTTTTTTATTTAATAATAATCTTTATTTTGGTAATACTAAAAGTGAAATGAGGTGAAGTTATGCTTGCAGATGAGATAAAGAAAGCTTTTGGTAATGCCACTGATTTAATAATTAGACCTTTTATTATCGATAATAGAGAAATAACTCTTGTTATGAGTGAAGTTTTAGGTAGTTCAAGTTATGTTAATGATTTTATTTTAAGACGTCTTTTAATTATCAAGTTTCAAAGTGATAATATAGGAAGTGAACTTCTTAACTTTATTCCTACTAATAATGGTAAAATACTAAATAAATTAAGTGATATGACTGATTATATCTGTATGGGCTTCGCTCTTATTCTTTTCAGTGATAATGAATCTGAAAAAGCTATTGCAATTGAAGCAAGGGCTACTGTTGATAGAGGTATCCCTATTGTTAATAATGAAGCTAGTATAACCGGTAGTAAAGATGCTTTTAATGAGAATTTTAATACTAATATTGGTCTTATTAGAAGAAGAATAAGAGACTGTAATTTATATGTAGATGGCATGTTTGTGGGAAAGTCTAGTAAGACTAAGATTGGTATTTTATATATGAATAATATCGCTATTAAGAAAAATGTTGATAAAATAAAGAACAAACTAAAAAAAATCAATGTTGATGGTATCTTAGATACAGGTAATTTAAAGAGTTATTTAGATAGTAAGACTAACTTTTTCTTTCCAACAATTACATCAACAGAACGTCCTGATAAAGTCGCTCAAGCTTTACTTGAAGGTAAGATTGCTATTGTCTCTGATAACTCTCCTTTTGTTTTAATTACCCCTACTTTTTTTGTAGATTACTTACATACTAGTGATGATTACTATGAGAAAGCGATTAATACTTCTTTTATTAGAATAGTAAGATTTCTTGCGCTTTTTATCGCTATTTTTACTCCTGCCCTATACATTGCCCTAACTACTCATAATCAAGACATATTACCTTTATCTTTATTCTTAAACTTTATGGAACAGCGAGACACCGTCCCCTTCTCGGCTTTAATAGAAGCTTTATTTATGAGTATATCCTTTGAAATATTAAGAGAAAGTGATATAAGAAAACCTGCTAGCATGGGAACATCTGTCTCTATTCTTGGTGGTTTAATATTAGGTGACGCGGCAGTCTCCGCTGGCATTATCTCTCCTATTATGATAATAGTTATTTCTATATCAGCAATATCAGGTCTTGCCTTCTCTTCAGTTGAAATGATTTATGCCTTAAGATGGTGGAGATTTATTCTCCTATTTCTTGCTATGTTCTTTGGTCTATTTGGTATCTTTGTAGGCTTCATTATTCTTCTAGCATCTCTAGTCACAACATCATCAGAAAGTCTTCCATATCTTGCCCCTTTCTCTCCTTTTATAAAAGAAGAAATTAAAGATACTATTGTTAAGGGAAATCATAAAAAGACAAGATTTAGAAATCCACTTCTTACAAAAAATAGAATAAGGGAGAAAAGCGAATGAAAAAGATTATTATATGTTTAATAGTATTATTACTATTTTTAGGATATACACCATATGACGAATTAAATAATCTAGCCGTTGTTGATACTCTAGGACTAGACTTTACTGATAATAAATACACTCTATATCTAAATGTTATTAATGATGATAATAAAGTTTATACTATTACAGGTAATAGTTTAGGAGAAGTATTCTTAAAAGCTAGAAATATTGATAATAAAAAGACTTATTATAAACACTTAGAAGTAGCCGTTTTTAACACCAATACTTTAGATGATACTACTATTAAGTTCTTTAAAGATGAATTTACTTCTATTGACTATTTAGTATTTGCAACAGAAGATAAAGTAAGTGATCTATTTTCCCATTATCATAAAAGAAGAGATTATAAAAGCTTTACAAAAAAAGAAAAAGAAATGAGTGGTTCTATTATAAATACTACTTTTAAAGAACTCTTAAGTAGTAATTCAGATGATCTTAAAGACGGCTTTATACCACTTATTAGTTATAAAGAAAATCTTATAAGTAAAGGTATCTTTATACCAAGTAAAAGTATTTCTTTAGATAAAGACGTGGCAAGGGTGAATTATTTACTTAATGATAAAATAGATTCTTTTAATACTAATATTAAAATAAATAATAAAAGTTATGAAGTAAGTTTATATAACTTAAAAACTAATACTAAATATAAAGATAATACTATAAATATTAAGATAACTGGTAATATTGATTCTCCTGATAGTAATGATTTAACAGAGTTAAAAAAGGAATCTATAAAGATGTTAAAAGATGATATAGAAGAATTATTAAATAGTGAAAAGAATAATACCTATAATATCTCTAATACTATAAATCATATTTATTTAAATAAAAGAAAACTTGACTATAATACTTATAAAAATACTTATTTAAAGATAGATATTAAATTAAATGAAAAGGAGAAAAATAATTATGATTAATAAAAAGATAGGACTATTACAACTTGCTAGTTTAACATTTTTTCTTTCTATATCTAGTTTTCCATTATTTATAGAAAAAGTTATTAAAATTAGTAAAAGTGATTCCTTTATCAGTATTATCTTAGGATCTTTTTTAACTTTAATTATATTTAAGGGAATATTAGTATTAAGAAAGAAAGTTAAGCCTAAAAATAAATATTTAAAGATAATTATCTCAGTAATATTATCTATAATCTTTATATATCTATTATTAGAAACTACTAATTTTATTAAAGATACTTATTTAAGTAGTGGTAACTTTTATAGTATTCTTATTCTCCTACTACTAATGTGTTTAACTATATCTCTAAAAGATTATAAAGAGATAACTAGTCTTTCTTTAATACTTATCTTTATCTTTATTCCTTTATTCGCTATTAATATTATAGGAAGTACTTTTAGTTTAGATTTAACTTATTTAAAGGTCCCTTTTAATAATAATATTATCGATATATTAAAGGGGTGTATTTTATTTTTCATATATGAAATAATTCCTTTACTATTACTTTTATTTATTCCTTATAATGAAATAGATAATAGAAAAAAACAAGATAAGTATTTATATCTTGCTTTAGTATTTGGTCTTTTAATAATAATTATAGATTACTTATTATTATATTTTTCTACTAGTACTAATATCTTAACTAGTTATAACTATCCTTTTATGTTAGTAATTAATAGTTTATCTAGTACTTTCATATTAGGTAGACTTAGTTATATAATAAGTTTCTATTTATTATTCTCACCTCTTATTACTCTATCTTTAATCATTTGTGTTATTAAGCAGTTAGAGTTGAACAAGTATATCCTAAAGACTCAAGATTAGTAATTTGACTATCAAGTGGTTGGAAGAAAGTATCTAATCTAGTATTAGTAGGGTTATCTTCTTTTGTCTCTCGCGTTAGAACAAATATTGTAGATAATCCATCAGTAGTTTCTTCTACAAGTCCAGAACTTCTTATTGTATTCATCTCTGTTAAAACAGGATTATCAGTTACAGTATTATCTACTACTTCTGGAGCTTCATAATTAAATGTTACTTTATTTAGAGTATCATCTCTATAATTACTAGTAATTGTAATATTATAAATCATTGTACCAACAGTTACTTCTCTTCTACATGTTAATGCTGTCGCTCTACTTACAGTATCAGTATCCTTTGAAGAATTTATATTAGTATTATCAGTACTCTCTTTAAAAAAAACTCTAAAAAGTGGCGGAAGAACAATTAATATAACTAATACTGCCATTAAAAAATAAACAAAAATATTAGTAAGGGAACTTTCTTTCATTATATATCCTCACTTTCTGAATCATATAATCTTTCTTTTTTTCTAATATTAGTAATAAATTTAGCAATATAATATATTAAGAAAAGGAAAGGCAATATTGGAAATAACATAAAGAAATAATAAAGAAACATATTTTCATCTATAGAATTTAAATTTCTTACATTTTCAGTAAAAGCTAAAGAAAAACCAATAGATACAGAAAGCAAAATTGATGTAAAAATTATCCCCATAACATTACTCCAATAATTGATAATAAAAATTGTTCTATTTTTATCTTCATTCTTATTAAAACGCTCATATATTTTAGTACCAACAAAAAATAAAATTAGAATTACTAACAAAGGAATTATTACATAAGAAAGCAATACTCTCATATTTTCTTCACTATAAACTGTCTGTGTCACTATCCATCACCTATTATAATAATATCACAGTCTTAAAATGACTTCAACTTAAAAAAAGAACTTTTTGCTAGTTTACATGTTAATAGTCTCTTTTTCTAAATTTAATAGATACTCTTTTTTCTCAATATTAGAAACATAACTACCTATATTATCACCATCTACTACTCTATGACATGGCAAAAGTATTGGAAATGAATTTTCATTCAAAACATTTATCACCGGACTAGTCATTTCTTCATTACCTAAGAATCTAGCGACATCTTTATAAGTTAAAGTTTCACCATAAGGAATATGACTTACTATTTCTAAAACCCTTTTTTCAAGTCCAGATATTAAATAGTTATAGAATGAAAATGACTTTAATTCTCCTTTAAAATATAAATCTAACTCCTCTTTAACTTTAATACTTAGACGATTCTCTCTTTCTTCTTCAAGTTGTTCTTCAACAAAAGTCAAAGATAAAACATCATAAAAACTAGTATTAATTCTAATTAATCCTATAGGACTCTCATAAAAAGAAAGATAACTAACATGCATAATACCTACCCCTTAAAACAATTTTACAAATAAACTATAGAATATCAAAGTTAGTGGTTTACCTATTAATATTATAATAATAAATTTTCTAAAGGTCAAATTACTAATACCTGATATATAGCATAATAAATCATCAGGTGCTCCAGGTAAAAAAATCCCCCAAAAGAATATTTTTTCAAACTTCTTAGTTCTAATATATTTTAAATACTTATTAATTGTTTCTTCTTTAAATAATTTTTTTATTAGCGGAAGTCCAAAATTTCTACTTAACATATAAGCAACTATACTTCCAAAAGTTAAACCAACATAATTATATATAAAACCTTCTATAGGTCCAAAAGCAAGGGTTCCTGCAAGACAAGAAGCACCTCCTGGAATAACAGGAAATACTACTTGAACTGTTTGAATAAAAAGAAAAATTACAGGACCAATAAGACCATATTGTTTTATCCTTTCAACTAAAGTTTCAGGGCTTGTTAAAAGATTCATCTTAACAGCATAGATAATAAAAGCTACTAAAAGTATGGTTATTATAACAGTTATAACTGTCATTATTTTTTTCAAGTCTTGTCCATCTTTTTCCATATTTATTCCTCCATTTATTATTGTACCCTAAACTTCTATTAATTACTACTATTATTCCTTTTCATTTACATCTATAGCAATATTGGCTAGTTTAATGGCTATATCTAAATTACTAGCAGTCATTAAAAATCTATTAGTATGACAGAATAGTGAGCCTTTTACTCCAGTTTCTTTTTCTAAATCTTCACCAGTAAGTCCTCCCCAAGTTTTTGGAAAATAAACTCTACTAGTTTTTTCTGTTGTACTAATAGGAATAGTTTTAATACCATAACCTCCTCTATTAGAAGGATAGATAGCAAATTTTATTTTTTTACCAGCAAGAGAAGTTAAAACAGTCTCTTCATAAGGTAAGTATTCATCTAATATAAGAAGCGGTCCTTTTGTTTTATTTAGAATAGTTTTAACTTTCTTGTTAGCATTAACTTTACCTATTACATTTTTTAACTCTTCAGTTAGGATTGCTTCTGCTAAAGATACTGCTTTTATAAATTGTTCATCTTCATTATCATTACTTCCATAACTCGGATTAAACATTTTTATAACATCACTTACTATCTTTATTTTATATATTGATTTTATTTCAGGGAAAATGCCATTATCAATAGCATCTATCGCTTCTATAAAGTCTTTAACTAAATAATTATAAACTGCTTTAGTATTTTTTAGTTTTAATTTTTTTAAGTATCTTAAACCATACTCTTCAAAAAGAAGTCCAAATGAAGAATATTTAATATCATTGTCTCTTATTCTAGCATTACTTTGATGATGATCAAACTTACCTTTTCCAATATCATAAATAATAGCATTAGATGATATATCTTTAGGAACTTCACTTACTCTTACTACTTTAAAATTACCAAAGTAAAGAGATAAAAACGCTGTTGCAAAGACTTCGTCTGCATGCATTGTTCCATTATGAGTAATACCATCCGCTTCGTTTATATCTTTAACTAGTGTTATCATTTTTTTACCTCCTTTTCCATATTAACAGTATGTTCTATTTTCTCCCAAGCTAAATCTTTATTTTTTAAAGCTAAATACAAACACTTTACATAGCTTGCTAAAAATAAAGGATTAAAGAATAGAGATTTTATCTTCATCTTTGTATTTAATCTTAGATTATCTTTTTCTTTTATTAAAAGTATCCCTGTAAAGATTAATAATACTATATAGATAGCAAGTACTATTACTATGAATTGTAATAGTAAGTTATAGACTTCTACTTTAACAATAGAGTTTGATATTATTCTATAAATTAAATTGGCAAGATATAAAATAATACTAATAACTAATAGAACATAAGGTTTTACTCCTACTAAAGCAATATAGACTGATGGATAATTATTATCTTTTCTACTAGCTTTATTTCTTAGTAATGGATAATACTTTCTTCTTGAATCAAAATATCCTTTAACCCACCTTGTTCTTTGTTTAATAGTAGTAGCATAGTCAGTTGGTTGCTCATCAAAGTACTTAGCTTTCATATTATATGTTGATGTTAAGTCATTAAGAGTTGCATATAAACTAAACTCATAATCTTCTGTTAAACTATTAAAAGGATAACCCCCAAGCTCTTCTAAAATCTTTCCTTTAATATAAAATCCTGTACCACTAACAGTTAAAGTTAGATTATGTTTCATTTTATAGTTATTAGAAAAAGTATTAATCATAGAAAAAGTTAGGGAAGAACATGCTGAAAAAATACTTGAGTTACCATTTTTAGTATTACGATAGCCTATACCTATATCATACCCTTTTTTATAACTTTTAACCATTTCTTTAAAATAATTTCTATCTAGAACATTATCAGCATCGAAAATAAAGTAAGCATCATAATGTTTTTTCTTTTTTAATATCTCTTTAATCGCATCATCTAAAGCATAACCTTTTCTTCTTCTATTAGTTAAATTCTTACGATAGATAATATTAATATTTCTTTCTTTAGCGATATTTACTGTTTTATCTTTCTTACTCTCTACAATAATATAAATATCGTTAGAATCTATCTTAAAGGTTTGTTTTTCTATACTGTCTATTAGATTAGAGATTACTTTAGATTCATCTCTTGCAGGAATTAAAATAGCAAAGGTTGGATTATCATAAATTCTTTTTAAAGTTATTTTAGAACCTTTAAGAACTACCATATATTCTTTTATTAATAAATAACTTGCTATAAATATTAAAGCTAAACATATTAATGTTATCATACTACTTACCCTTTCTAATTTTAAATTCCATATTAGGAAAACTCTTAGCTAAAACACTATCTGGATAGACTTTATCATATAGTCTTCCTACTGGTGTAATGGCCTCAATGTTATTTCTTCTCATAGCACTTCTAAATAAAGCAGTCCAAGATACGAACATATCAATTATTAAAAAGATTAAAAAAACATAGAAAATTATATTACCAATATTTACAGGTATTTTTTCTATCAAATTTGAAAGAAAGGGATAAACTAATCTTACAAAGATGAGAGTGCAACCTCCCCATGCTAACATAAAGGGAATAGTAGTTCTTCCTCCAATATTAAAAAAATGATGTGAGTAATCCCAAGAGGTAGTATGTGTAAATATTTCTTGTAAAAGACTAATAGAATATTCTATAAAACCTCCTAAAAGTCCTCCATATATAAATGTTTTGATATTAGAATAGTTTGGTCTTGCTAATAAATAAACAACAAGCACTGCTCCTAGTCCATATAAAGGATTAAAAGGTCCATAAAGAACTCCTCTTCTTAATTCCCAAACAACATTTCCTGTTGCATAATAAACTTTAACTAAATTAAGAATCTGTTCATAAAAAGTCCCAAGTATAGAACCTATTACAAAGATGAAAAATAATTTCTTAACACTATATCCTTTTGCAAACACTTCACTTTTACTGCTCATACTACATACCCCTTTGTTTTTGTGTTATATTACCATATTTTATGAAAAAATACAAGAAAAAGCAACCAAATGGTGGTTGCATAAGTTAATTATTAAGTGCTTCTAGATAATTTACAACCTCATCAATAGTCCTATTAAAGTCATCATAATTAGTATTAAACCAAGTAAGATTAAACTGATGATTAAAGAAAGTATATTGTCTTTTAGCATAATGTCTAGAATTTTTCTTAATATCATCTTTAACTTCGTCTAAAGTTTTTTCATGATTAAAGTATGGAATAAACTCTTTATAACCTATCGCGGTATTTAAGGCTTTAGAAGTTTTAAAACAATCTTTTAAAGATTCTATTTCTTCTAGAAGTCCATTATTAAACATTATATCTACTCTTTTATTAATCTTATCATATAAAACATCTCTATTAGTAGTAAGTCCTATAAAGATAGTATCTTTATATAAAAGATTATTGCCATTATTAGTAATAGTCTCATTATTTTCAAGTTTATTTAAAAGTCTTACTAATCTTTTTCTATTATTTACATGTGGTAATTCTTCTACATTGTAAGCTTTTATTTTATCAAGTATTTCTTCATTAGTTAAATCATTATATTCTTTATAAGTTGTTCCTTCTGTAAAGTTATAATCAAAAAGCGTTGCTTTTAAATAAAGCCCTGTCCCTCCTACTAAGATAATATTTCTATTTTCTTTTAATAGTTTATCTATTAGATTTCTAGCATCTTTTTGATAATCATAAACAGAATAATTTTTATCAAGTGAGACAAAACTTAATAAATGATGAGGAACTCCTTCCATTTCTTCACTAGTTACTTTAGCAGTACCTATATCTAATTTAACGTACACTTGCATAGCATCAAAATTAATAACTTCGGCATTATATTTTTTAGCTAATGCTATACTTAAAGCAGTTTTACCAACAGCAGTTGGTCCTAATATTGCAATTATCATAATATCACTATCTTTCTTTAATTCATCGCTCTTTTAAATAGTCTTTCTAAATCATAATTACTGTATGTAATAATTGTTGGTCTACCATGAGGACAAGTAAATGGGTTATCACAACCTCTTAAGTTATCTAAAAGTATTTTAGCTGAGCTTAAATCTAGATAATCATTCGCTTTTATACTCATTTTACAGGCCATAGTTGAAGCGGTTTTATAGATGAATTTCTCTTTATCAAATTCACCTTTCTCTAGAGTGATGGCAATTATCTTTTCTATCGCTTCCCTCTCATAGCCTTCAAAAAACCAAGTAGGATGACTTCTAACAATAAAAGTATTATCTCCAAACTCTTCCAAAGAGATCCCTATACTTTTTAAAATATCCATATGTTCCTTAATTCTAATAAACTCATCTTTAGGATATTCTAATCTAATAGGTACTAATAAATCTATAATTTTATAATCATCTTTTAATAAAGCATTTAAAACTTTCTCATAATTAATTCTCTCTGCTGCAGCATGTTGATCTATTATATACATACCTCTAGAGTTCTCTGCTATTATATAAGTCTTATGAACTATACCTACAGGCATCATTTCTTTGATACGGTATTCATTCTCTTCTTCTTTTTCCTCTTCAACTACTTCTTCTGTTTTAGTACCAGTTATTTTATTATCATTATCAAAATCAAAAGATAACTCTTCTAAATTAGGAAATGTTTCTTTAACAGGTACTTCTTCATCATCTATCTCATAATTAATGGTATTAAGAGAAAGTGAATCTTCTACTTCATAAATAGTATTTAAATCTCTAATATTAGCATGAGGAACAAGTAATATCTCTTTTAATTTAGAACTAATTACTTTAGTAATTAACTCTTTTAAACTCTCCATTTTAGAGAACTTAATATCCATCTTTTGAGGATGTATATTAATATCTATAAGGATAGGATCTACATCAATATTTAAAACTATCATTGGAAACTTATCTTTAGGTATATAAGTGTGGTAACAATCAATTAGACATCTATTTAAATCTAAATTCTTAATTACTCTACCATTTACTAATGTCGTAATAACATTTCTTGAAGTCTTTGCTATTTCTGGATAACCAATATAACCAGATATTACATAATCATCATTTTCACCACTTATCTCTATCATCTTTTTAGTAACATCTATTCCATAAACAGCATAGATTACTTTTAAAAGATTCCCATCTCCACTTGTATTAAGAAGTTCTTTATCATTATTAGTTAACACAAATCTAATAGATGGATATGATAGAGCCATTTTATTAACATATTCAATTATTAAAGCTAGTTCAGTATAAAGATTCTTTAAGTATTTTAATCTTACAGGGGTATTATAAAATAAATCTCTCACTTCAATAGTAGTACCAACACTTAAATCACTATTTTCAACACTCTCTATAACACCGCCATTTAAAGAAATACTTGTTCCTACTCCATCTTTACTAGTTTGTAAAAAAACATTAGAAACTGAAGCGATAGATGGTAGAGCTTCTCCTCTAAAACCTAAAGTACCTATATTAAATAAATCATCTAAATCTTTTAACTTGCTAGTTGCATGACGGGAAAAAGAAGTAATAGCATCTTCTTTATTCATACCAATACCATTATCACTTACTACTATTTTTTTAGTACCAGAATCAATTAGATTTATTTTAATCTCAGTAGACCCAGCATCAATTGAGTTTTCTACTAATTCTTTAACAACATTTAAACATCTTTCTACTACTTCTCCTGCTGCTATCTTATTAGCAAGGATTTCATCCATTACTTTAATAGTTCCCATTATTTAACCTCACAAGATGGAGCAGCTTCCAAAATTTTATCAAATTCAATTGATTTAGAACAAGCTTCACTTTTATAACCATTACATACTAAACAAGCTTCATAATCTATATCCATATTAGAACTAGTATCTTTATTTCTCACAACAATAGCATAACTTTCTAAATTGCAAGTCTTACTAGATGCCCTTGGATCCTGTAAATCTTCAATATAACCTTCACAAACTAACTTATCTACATCAACTTTTAGCGTTCCTCCTTCATCTGGAATAGAACTTGAGTGATCTATTAAATAGTTAGTAACTCCAGTTGTAATACTTTTTTCAAAATCATGATAAGTAGTATTCCTAGCCCTATTTAAATATTGTGATACTCCTACATAAGCAAGACTCATTAATATACCTAGTATTATGATTACAGCAAGCAATTCTAACATAGTAAATCCTTTTTTATTTATTTTCATTTTCTTCCTCCTCATGCAAGACTTGATATAAGTTAGTAGCAACAGTATCCCCTACTATTTCTCTTA
>CASEDN010000043.1 GCA_949286645.1 uncultured bacterium | reverse complement strand
TGAAGTAATAGGTGGGATTACTAAAGAACTATATCCTGATATAGCAGAGAAATTTGATACAACAGTCTCTCGTGTAGAACGTGCTATAAGACATGCTATTGAAGTAAGTTGGAATAGAGGTAATTGGCAGTTAATGGAAGAAATCTTTGGACATAGTGTTGATATTGATAAAGCAAAACCAACTAATTCAGAATTTATTGTCACAGTCGCAGATAAACTCCGTCTTGAATTTCATCAAGATGCAATTAGGCAGTAATAATATTATTAAGACGAGCAGTAGTAGTCTTTTTATTTTGCAAAAATATTGACTAAACAAAAGAATAAATATATACTTATATTAGAAGATGTGGGAGGTGACTACACTAAATGGAACGAAAAATTAATAAATTTTTATTGAAATGGAAAACAGACTTAATAAGAAAACCATTATTAATCATTGGAACAAGACAAGTAGGTAAGACTTATACAGCTTTAGACTTTGGTAAACAAAACTATCAGTATGTCGCTTACTTTAATACTGACCATAATACTATTTTAAAAGACTTGTTTAAAAAAGAAAGATCTATTACAAGACTAGCAGAAGCGTTAAGTATAATATCAGAAGTTCCTATTGTTAAAAATGATACTCTAATAATCTTTGATAATGTTACAGATGAAGAGATTATTAAAGGTATAAAACTATTTGGTTATGATAAAAATGATTATCATGTTATCGCTATAACATCAAGTAGAGATTCTCTCTTAAAATTTAGAGGAGAAGAATTCCAATATAAGATAATGACAGAAATGGACTATGAAGAATTTTTATGGGCTATTGGAGAAAGGGAAACAGCTGATAAAATAAGATATGCCTATAATAATCATAGAAGTTGTAGTGTTCATACTAAAGCCTTAGATTATTTCTATGAATATTTAATAACAGGAGGAATTCCTGAAGTAGTAGATGCTTATGCTAATAAATGTCATTATGGATACTTAGATAGTATTAAAGAAAGAGTCTTTGATATTAATAAGAGCGAACTATTAAATAGTAAAAATTTAATAGATATAGAACGTGGTATTGAAGTTATGGAAAGTATACCTAAACAATTAGAAAAAGAAAATAAAAAATTTCAATATGGTCTTCTAGGTTATGGAAGACGAGCTAAAGAATTTGAAAATTCTATCAATTATCTAGTAACTAATCAATTAGTATATCGTTCATATAAAATAAGAGTAGCAAAGTCCCCTTTATCTAGTTGCCGTGAACTTGATAGTTTTAAACTATATTTACCAGATGATGGTCTTTTAAGTATGAGATATAATTTGACTAAAGATAGATTAGCAGTAGATGATAATATTAAACAAGCTTTATATGAAAATCATATCGCTCATACTTTAGTAGAAGCAGGCTATTCTCTATATTATTACCAATCAGAAGGAAAAGCTGAAGTAAACTTTGTTATTCAAAATAGAATGGGTAAAATTATTCCTATAGAACTTGCTACAAAACAAGGCTCTAAAGTAAAGAGTCTATCAGTCTTTATGAAAAAATATATTGTAACAGATGCCTATCGTATTACTGAGAATAATTTCAGTACTAAGAAAAATGTTAGGTATTTACCGATTTATGCAATATTTTGTTTAAACGAACAAATATATTAAGGAGAGTGAAAAATGAAAAAAGTCTTATTAACAATTATAGATGGTTTTGGCTATAGAGAAGAAAAGAAAGGTAATGCTATAATCACCGCTAATCCAGAAAATATTATAAATCTATGGAAGGAATATCCTCATACCACATTAGAAGCAAGTGGTGAAGCGGTAGGACTTCCTGCTGGGCAAATGGGTAATAGTGAAGTAGGACATTTAAATATAGGAGCAGGACGTGTTGTAGACCAACCACTTATGCAAATTAATCATGCTATAGAAGATGGCAGTTTCTTTAAAAATAAAGTCTTACTAGATGTAATTAATCACTGTAAAGAAAATAATTCATCTCTACATTTATTTGGACTATTAAGTGATGGAGGAGTTCATTCTCATATAAATCACTTCTTTGCAATGTTAGACTTATGTAAAAAAGAGAACTTCCATAATGTCTATGTTCATGCTTTTCTAGATGGTAGAGATACTCTTCCAGATGTTGCCCTTAAATTCTTAGATGAGTTAACTAATAAACTAAATGAATTAGGTTTTGGTAAACTAGCAGATATTTCCGGAAGATATTATTCTATGGATAGAGAAAGAATGTGGAATGTTACTAAGAAGTATTATGATTTATTAGTGCATGGAGAGGGCTCAAAAATAGATTCATATAAAGAATATATAGAAGATTCATATAAACAAAATATTATGGATGAATTTATTGTTCCTGCTAAATTAATAGATGATGGAACACTTAAAGAAAATGATGGTATGGTAATGCTTAACTTTAGACCAGACCGTATTACTCAAACATTCACTGCTCTAACTAATAAAGACTTTAAAGAGTTTCCAAGAGTAGATTTTAAAAATGTAAAACTAGTTACAATGATGACACCAGAACATACAGTCATGGCAACTCCTGCTTTCCCACCAATGCATCTAACTAATACATTAGGAGAATATGCTGCATCAAAAGGGCTAAAAATACTAAGAATAGCAGAAGCTAGTAAATATCCACATGTTACATATTTCTTTGATGGAGGAGAAGAAAAAGATATTCCTAATACAGATAAAATAATTGTACCAAGAAAAGATGTAGCAACTTATGATATGTATCCTGCTATGAGCGCTTATGAAGTAACTGATAAATTAATAGAAGTAATGGATAAATATGATTTAATTATTTTAAACTTTGCTAACTGTGATATGGTAGGACATACTGGTAAATTTGATAAAGTTGTAGAAGCAGTTAAAACCGTTAATGAAAATATTGGAAGACTATATGAAGCAAGTAAGGAGAAAGACTTTACTATGTTTATAACCGCAGATCATGGTAATTCTGAAATTATGGAAGATGAAAAAGGCGAAGTTATAACTGCTCACACTACAAGTCCTGTACCATTTATCATTACTGACCATAACATCAAGGAAATAAAAACAGGTAAATTAGGAGATATTGCTCCTACAATATTAAAATATATGGATATAGAAAAGCCAGAAGAAATGACTGGCAATAACTTAATATAAAAGTTTATCCATATTAATTGTGGAAAAAGATAACCAAGAATTGGTTATCTTTTTCTATTGAAAATAGAACTAATGTATTATATTATAGAGAAAAGGAGGAATTTTATGAAAAGAATTATTTTCCATATAGATGTTAATAATGCTTTTTTATCTTGGACTGCAATTTACTTGCTTAATCATGGCTTTAAACAAGATATTAGAAAAATTCCTTCTGTAATAGGAGGAGATGAAAAGGCAAGACGCGGTATTGTTCTTGCTAAAAGCCCGATTGCCAAGAAATATGGAATTGTAACAGCTGAAACTTTATATAGTGCAAGAAGTAAATGTAAAAACTTACAAGTATTTCCTCCTAACTACGCTTTTTATAAAGAAGAATCTAAAAAATTATATAATTACCTAGCTAGTTATACTCCTATAATTGAACAGTATTCAATTGATGAATGTTTTCTCGACCTTACGGGGACATCTCTTCTTTATGGTAACAATTATGTAAAATTAGCTCACAAAATAAAAGATGAAATCAAAGAAAAGTTTGGTTTCACAGTCAATGTAGGTATAGGTGAGAATAAATTATGTGCTAAAATGGCTAGTGACTTTGAAAAGCCAGATAAAGTACATACTCTTTATTTAAATGAAGTTAAGACTAAAATGTGGCCTTTAAAAGTAAATGATTTATTTATGCTAGGTAAAAGTTCTGCAAAAAAGTTAAATGACTTAGGAATATATACTATTAAAGATTTAGCAGAGTCTAATATAAATTTACTAAGAAGATATTTTAAAAGCCAGGGAGACTATTTTAAAGAAGCAGCATTAGGAATAGATTATAGTAAAGTAGAACCTAGAAATGCTAAAAATAAATGTATTAGTATTTCAAGAACTTTACCTTATGATGTAACTAGAAAAGAAGACTTATTAAAAATATTATTTAGTGAAACAGAAGAAGTCTCTTTTACTTTAAGAAGTCAAAAACTATATACAGGAACTATTGCCGTTACTTATAGAAATAATCTGTTTAAAAACTATTCTCATCAAATTACTTTAGATAATCCTACTAATGTAACAGAAGAAATCTATAAAGGTGTTAAACGGGTTTTTGAAGCTAGTTGGAAAGAAGATCCTATTAGAAATATAGGAGTAAGATTAGGTGATTTAAAAGAGAAAGCAGTTAGTCAAATGTCTTTGTTTGAAGAATCAGATGTAAAAGTAGTAGATAAGGTAGAGGAAGTCATGGATAGCATTATTAAAAAGTATGGAAAAGGTAGTGTTATAAGAGCTAGTAAGAAAGAAGAAGATTATAATATTGAAAGAAGATAATGTGCAAAAAAATGTCGAAAATAATATTTTTTTGCATACTTATTGCAAAAACTTGACAAATATCTTTTTATTAAATATAATATAAGAAAAGGCGGTGATATAGAAAATGATTCCAAGAGATGAATATTTAGAACAATTAAAACATTTTAAAGACAAAGACTTAATAAAAGTAATAACTGGAATTCGAAGGTGTGGCAAGTCAACTTTATTTGATTTATACAATGAATTCTTATTGAATTCTGGAATAGAAAAACAACAAATAATAAGAATAAATTTAGAGGACCCAATTTATTATGAACTAGATAGTTATTTAAAATTATATAACTATGTATTAAATAAGATAGATAGTTCAAAGAAAGCCTATGTATTTATAGACGAAGTTCAAGTAGTACCAGAATTTCAAAAAGCTTGTGACGGTTTATATTTAAATAAAAACATTGATTTATACATAACTGGCTCTAATGCTAATCTTTTGTCAGGAGAATTAGCTACTCTTTTATCAGGAAGATATATAGAAATAAAAATGCTTCCATTATCTTTTAAAGAATTTGTATCTGCAAATAATAATGATGATAATATAGATAGGTTATTTCAAAAATACATATCTTGGGGATCGTTTCCTTATGTTCTTAACTTTGATAATATAGATGATGTAGACAAATACATTAAAGGAATATATGATTCAATAATATTAAAAGATATAATGGCACGTAGAAAGTTTCCGGATATGTTAATGCTTCAAAGCGTAGTTAGTTTTTTATTAGATAATATTGGTAATATAACTTCTACTAATAAAATAAAAGATACTTTAGTATCAAATGGACGAACAATAAGTATACATACAGTTGAAAATTACATTACATCTTTACTAGAGTCGTTTATTTTCTATAAAGCTACTAGATATGATATAAAAGGGAAACAGTATTTAAAAACAGGTGATAAATATTATGTAGCAGATCTTGGATTAAGGTATTTTCTATTAGGGAGAAAAGGAAATGATACAGGTCATATTTTAGAAAATGTTGTTTACTTAGAACTCTTAAGACGTGGTTATGATGTTTATATAGGTAAAGTAGATGAACTAGAAGTAGATTTTGTTGCTATAAATAGTAAGGGTGTTGAATATTATCAAGTAAGTGAAAGTGTTAAAGATGAAAAAACATTAGAAAGAGAATTAAAATCACTTGATAGTATAAAAGATCATAATCAAAAATTTTTGCTAGTAGGAGATATAGAACCAGAAGTCTCATATAACGGAATAAGAAAAATAAACGTATTAGACTGGTTATTAGATAAAGAATAGAAAGTGTTATTATGCACTTTCTTTACTTTAAAAGATTATCAATAATATAGTTAAGCTCATTATCATTTAATACAATGTCTTCATTAATTAAACCAATGTCAGAGTGAATACCGTCATTCTTATGAAAGTCAGAACCTATTGTCGTTATTAAATTATGATGTTTAGCAAAACTATTCCAATGAGTACTTTCATTGATTTTATTACCATTTCTATCTAAATAAACGTAATTAGCTTCAATACCATCAGGCTTCATTTCTTTAACTAGATTTAATATATCATCATCAGTTAAACCATCTTCATATTTATATGCAACAGGATGAGCAAGAACTACTTTACCACCAGCTTCTCTTATTAAATCACTAGCTTCCTTAGGACTAATAGCTTCTTTTTCTACATAACATGGACATCCTTCATTCATTATTGTTTCAATAAATTCACCTTTACTAGGAATATGTCCAAAAGTTTTTAATAGTAATTCTTTATTCTCTATATTTCCTACAATATTAAGAGCAATATGAGCTTTAGTAACAGCATCAATCTTATCTAAAGAATCAACATCAATGATATAACTCAACTCTTTTAATTTAGCCGCAACATCATGTAAATAAATATGCCTAGCATTTCTAATCGAGTATAACTTATCAGTAAACCTTTTATTATTAATATCAAAGTTATATCCTAATACATGAATACCTATTCCCTTATACTTAGTAGATATTTCTACAGCTGTAATTAATTTAACATTATTTTCTTTTGCATAATTAAATAACTCATCATTATAAGCAAGAGTTGTATCATGATCTGCTATTGCAATAACACTAACCCCATTTTTAACTGCTCTATCAATAATTTCTTTAGGAGATAATTCTCCATCAGATAAATTACTATGAATGTGTAAATCTATTAATTTTTTCATTTGTCACCTCTATTTTCTATAAATCATTTTCTTATATGCTGTTAATTTATTATCTATAAAGAAAACAGCATCTTCTGTTCTATTTAGATTAAAATTAAACCAAGCATCCCAATTTTCATAATTAGGGTTAATAGCAAGGTTGCCAATCAATTCACGATATTTACTTCTATAAGGAAAATAAGATCTAGTACCATACAAAGCAGGTAATGGAAGATTATAGTTATATTTTTTATTGGTAAGTTCACTTAATTTAAGATTTTGTAAAATACGTGCATATCTAGTATTACCATCGTCAAATAATTGTAATGATGCTACTAGTCCGTGAATTATTTGTGATTTTAAAAATATTCTATCATCATAGGTATCAGAATTGTAAAATTCCATAATTTTCTTAATCGCCTCTTCAATATCAGTATAAGGTAGAGCAAAATAACGAATTTTAGGGTTACCGCTTTCTATTCTGACAACAAATGCTTCATTATCTGTTCTGTGGTCTTTATCAGAAAATTTCTGACTACTTGTTCCTTTTAAAATTAGTTTATGAGCATTTATAAAAGCATCTCTATTAAGAGTAACTCCATTATTAATTAGAAAGTCAATTGCATTAGTTCTCTCAGTTTGCATATATAAACTCATTAAAAAACTATCTTCTTTTTCTAAAGACTGATTATCTACTATTTCTACAGATTTAATAGCATTTAGATAAGAAACAAGCTCATCATCTTGTAGCTCTAAAACATCATTTATATAATGCGTATAAAGTTCTTCTGTATCGTTTTCATGATCTATTACAAATTGACTAAATGGCAATGAATGAATGCTATCAAATATTTTTAAATTAACAGTTGGTATTTCTCCTGACATTCTCATTTTCTCTACATATTCTCTTGTTAACATCAAACTTCCCCCTCTTAAAATTTATCATATCATACACTATTTCCCCAAAAAAAGCAATTTAAATTTTAAATATTAATAAGATTAACTTTTATTGATATATCAAATGTTATTAATAGTAATACAAGAGTATAAAATATCATTATTGCTTTTGCTTTCTCTCAATTAAAAAGTTATAAACATCAGAACTTAAATTATTTTCAGTATCATTCCCCATAAGAGTAGCAACAGTCCGCCTTATATTATTTTTATCATAGTACTTGTCAATATAACTATATAAATAGTCATAATTAGTACTAATAATTTTACCATTTTGGAAAAGCCTTATTTCACTATTTTCATCTGCTAATTTTATCCACTCATTTTTATATCTATCTTTCTCTTCATCAGTAAGTTTATGTTCATACTTTAATAATTCTTTAATCTCCTCTGGCACAGTCGCTCCAACAGTAGGGAGATATTTGCTGTACTTATTTACAAAAAAGTATTGAAATAACAAATGATATACAGTACACTAAATATAGTGATATTGATAAAGAAGTCTATCAAAATTAGGTAACATAAAACCTTTGAATATTTTCATAAATTTATGTAATTATTTTGTTTGGTTAGAAACGAGCCCTTAGAATTTTATTTCTATAAACGAGTTTTTGGAAAAATATATAGAGCGCTAATGTTAATTAAGCGCTCTTTTTTGTAAACATATTTATAAGCTTTACACAGTATATTTATCCCATCATCAGTTATATAAGATATAAATGTCAAATTTTTTACCAAAAAAATTTCAAAAAATGCTTGTATTCTGGGGATTTCTATGATAATATTAATTACGTGTGACTGCTTAGATGTGGGAGGTTGTCGATACGCCAGGTTAAGTTGTTAATCAGCTATCGGGTTATTCACACGGAGCAAGTCTATACTAGATATAGGCGAAGGGAGGACGTAAATAGTGTCAACACAAAAGATTCGTATTAAGTTAAAAGCATATGATCATAAGATACTTGACAATGCTGTAACTAAAATTGTTGAAACAATCAAAAGAACTGGAGGAGATATAGTTGGACCTGTACCTCTACCAACAGAAATTGAGAAATTCACAATTTTAAGAGCTGTTCACAAATATAAAGATAGCCGTGAACAATTCGAAAGAAGAACACACAAGAGATTAATTGACATTAAAAGCCCAAGTAAAGAAACGATTGATGCATTAGCACATCTTGATTTACCAAGTGGTGTCGATATCAAAATCAAAACAATCTAAAATAGGAGGAAATGAAAATGAAAGGAATCTTAGGTACAAAAAAAGGAATGACTCAAGTATTCACTACTGATGGTAAGCTTATTCCTGTAACTGTTGTAGAAGTTGAACCTAATGTTGTTACACAAATCAAAACTAATGAAACAGATGGTTATGAAGCAATTCAATTAGGTTATAAAACAGTTAGAGAAAAACTAAGTAATAAACCAAAGATGGGTCATACCACTAAAGCTAATACTGAACCTAAGCGCTTCTTAAGAGAAATAAAAGGCGTAAATGTAGCTGATTACACTTTAGGACAAGTATTAGATGCTAGCGTATTTGAAGCTGGTGAAATTGTAGACGTTAGTGGAGTTAGCAAAGGAAAAGGTTTCCAAGGTGTAATTAAACGTCACAACGGGAGCCGTGGACCTATGGGACATGGTTCACAATATCATCGTGGAGTTGGTTCACTAGGAACAATGAGACCAATGCACGTATTAAAAGGTAAGAAATTACCAGGACAAATGGGTAATGTAAACTCTACTGTTCAAAACTTAGAAGTAGTAGCAGTAGACTTAGAAAATAATGTAATTTTAATTAAAGGTAATGTGCCTGGACCAAAAGAAGGGCTAGTAGTAATTAAAACAGCTGTTAAGAAGCCAGGTAAGAAAAATACTGCTAAAGACTTAATCACTTATGAAGAGATGAAAGAAGCTGAAGTTACTACTGAAGTAGAAGAAAATACTAATACTGAAGAAGTAGTAGAAGCTGCAACTACTGAGTCAACAGAAACAACAAACGAATAATCATCACTACAGTTTAAATAAAATTATGTTATGTAGTGAAAGGAGGAAAAAGTATGAAAAAGATAGATCTTTTAAATCTTAAAGGTGAAAAAGTAAATGATTTAAAATTAAATGAAGAAATATTTTCTATTACCCCAAATGATAAAGTATTATATGATGCAATCATATTAGCAAGAGCATCATTAAGACAAGGAACACACTCTACTAAAAACCGTTCAGAAGTTAGTGGTGGAGGACGTAAACCTTGGAGACAAAAAGGAACTGGACATGCACGTCAAGGTTCAATTAGAGCTGTACAATGGGTAGGTGGAGGAAGATATGGAACTCCAGTACCAAGAGATTACAGTAAAAAACAAAATCGTAAAGAAAGAAGATTAGCATTAAAGAGTGCTTTAAGTCATAAGTTTAATGATAATGAAGTAATCGTTATGGAAGAGTTATCATTTACTACTCCAAAGACAAAAGAAATGATTACATTATTAAACACATTAAAAATAGCTGATAAGAAAGTACTATTCGTAGTAGAAGACTTTACAGAAAATGTAATATTAGCATCTAGAAACATTCCTAGTGTTGCATTAATAGCAGCTAATGAATTAAATGTATTAGACTTAGTTAACTCTGATGTCGTAGTCTTTACTAGTGAAGCTATTAAAAAGATAGAGGAGGCTCTTAAATAATGGATACTAAATACTTAGAAATAATCAAAGCTCCTGTTATCACTGAAAAAAGTGGTTCTCTAGGAGAGAAGAATCAATATGTATTTAAGGTTTCTTCTAAAGCTAATAAAATTGAAATTAAACAAGCTATTGAAAAAATCTTTAAAGTACATGTAAAACAAATAAGAACATTAAATGTTAAACCTAAAAAAAGAAGAGTTGGTCGCTATACTGGACTTACAAATAGATATAAGAAAGCTATTGTAACTCTAAGAGATGGTGAACAAATTGATCTTGGTTAGAAGGAGGAACTAAAATATGGCAATAAGAAATTATAAACCTACTACACCAGGACGTAGAGGAATGAGTACTCTAACAAACGAAGAGATTACTAAATCTACTCCAGAGAAAAGCTTAACAGTAACACTTAAGAAAAACTCTGGACGTAATAATCAAGGAAAAATAACTGTTCGTCATCAAGGTGGCGGAGTTAAAAGAAAATATCGTTTTATCGATTTCAAAAGAGATAAGAAAGATATCGCTGGTGTTGTAGCAAGCATAGAATACGATCCAAATAGAACAGCAAACATTGCATTAATCAACTATATGGATGGAGAAAAGAGATACATCATCGCTCCTAAGAACTTAAAAGTAGGAGATAAAGTAATAAGCGGTGAAAACGTAGATATCAAAGTAGGAAATGCTCTTCCTATTATGAATATTCCAGTAGGTACTGTTATTCATAACATTGAACTTCGCCCAGGAAAAGGAGCTGCTCTAGCAAGAAGTGCTGGTAGTTCTGCTCAAATCCTTGGGCGTGAAGGAAAATATGTAATGATTAGATTATCAAGTGGAGAACAAAGAAAAGTACTTGGTACTTGTATGGCTACAGTTGGTGTTGTTGGTAACGAAGATGCTAGCTTGGTTAAACTTGGTAAAGCAGGACGTAAACGTCATATGGGAATTCGCCCAACAGTTCGTGGTTCTGTTATGAACCCTAATGACCATCCACACGGTGGTGGTGAAGGACGTGCTCCAGTTGGACGTAAGGCACCTCTTACTCCATGGGGTAAACCTGCTCTTGGATATAAAACAAGAAATAATAAAAAGACAGACAAATTTATTGTACGTCGTCGTAATAGTAAATAGGAGGATAAAATATGGCTAGAAGTTTAAAGAAAGGACCTTATGTATTTCCAAGACTATTAAAAAAGGTTCAAAAATTAAATGAAACTGGAAAAAAAGAAGTAATAAAAACTTGGTCACGCCGTTCTACTATCTTTCCTGAATTTATCGGCCACACCTTTGCAGTTCATAACGGTAAAGAATTTATCCCCGTTTATGTTACTGAAGACATGGTTGGACACAAATTAGGAGAATTTGCTTTAACTCGTAAAAATGGTGGACATGGCTCTGACAAAAAATAATAAAGACTAGGAGGAGTTAAAAATGGAAGCAAAAGCAATCGCTAAAATGCAAAGAATATCACCTATTAAAGCTCGTTTAGTAATCGATACTATTCGTGGTAAAAAAGTAAGTGATGCTCTAGCAATATTAGAAAATACAAATAAAAAAGCAGCTATCCTTACTAAGAAAGTCTTAAATTCAGCAGTAGCAAATGCCGTTAATAATAACGGATTAAATGCTGACGATTTATATGTAAAGGAAGCACGTGTAGATGCTGGTCCAGTAATGAAAAGAGTATTATTCGACTCACGTGGACGCATCGGACATAATGATAAAAGAACAAGTCACATAGTTATTGTAGTGGCTGCAAAATAATAAGGAGGAACTATAATGGGACAAAAAGTTAATCCAAACGGACTAAGACTTGGCATCAACAAAGATTGGGAAGCTAAATGGTATGCTCCTAAAGGTGAAGTATCTAAAACATTAGTAAATGATATTAAGATTAGAGAATACCTTGAAAAAAATCTTAAAAATGCAGGAATTGCCAAAGTCGAAATAGAAAGAACTCCAAAGAAATGTGAAGTTTCTATCCATACATCACGTCCAGGTGTTATCATCGGTCGCGGTGGAGAAGAAATTACAAAACTTAAGGATAAACTATCAAAAGTCGTTGGTGAAAACATTAATATATCAATCGTTGATATTAAGAAAGCAGACCTTAATGCACAATTAGTTGCAGATTCAATTGCAAGTCAAATTACAAATAGAGCATCATTTAGAATGGCTCAAAAACGTGCAATTAGAAATGCAATGAAAGCAGGAGCTAAAGGTATCAAAACAAAAGTATCAGGCCGTTTAGGTGGTGCTGATATGGCTCGTAGTGAAGGATATACAGAAGGAACTATCCCACTACATACATTAAGAGCAGATGTTGATTATGCTACAAGTGAAGCAGATACAACATATGGTAAAATTGGTGTAAAAGTATGGATTTACAAAGGCGAAATCCTACCATCAAAGAATAAAGTAAGTAAAGATACTAAAGAAAGAAAAGAAAGTAAAGCTAAAGGAGGTAATTAGAGTGTTAATACCATCAAGAACTAAATATCGTCGTGTTCACAGATTACCTTACGAAGGCAAATCAAGAGGTAATCGTGAGTTACACTTTGGTGAGTATGGATTACAAGCTAAAGAAGGAGCATGGATTACAGCAAATCAAATCGAAGCAGCTCGTGTTGCCATGACTCGTTATATGAAACGTGGTGGTAAAGTATGGATAAACATATTCCCACACATGCCACTAACTAAAAAACCTATCGGTACTCGTCAAGGTAAAGGTAAAGGTAATGTTGAAGAATGGGTAGCAGTAGTTAAAGAAGGAAAAATCATGTTTGAAGTAGCAGGTGTTTCTGAAGAAGTAGCTCGTGAAGCATTAAGACTAGCAAGCCATAAATTACCAATAACTTGCAAATTTGTAAAGAAAGAAGATAAAGTAGCAGGAGGTGTTACTAATGAAGGTTAAAGAAATTAGAGAATTATCAAACGAAGAGATCAATGCAAAACTTAAAGAATCTAAAGAAGAACTATTCAACTTAAGATTTAGTGGAGCAATGGGTAACCTAGAAAAACCTTCACGCCTTAGAGAATTAAGACACCAAGTAGCAAGACTAAAAACCGTTT